>JAGLHT010000011.1 GCA_023143455.1 Desulfobacterales bacterium | reverse complement strand
CAAGTGTCAACCATATCAGTTTATAAAAGGAGAAATTAAATGACTCAATGGTATTGTTCTGTTTGTCATGGGACACATAAAAGTGAAAGTAAGCCTTCTGAATGTAATGATTGTCATGCAGATGATAGGACGATTATGAACAGTGAGGATGTGCCTCAAAACCTTGAGCAGGTCCGAGATATAGCAAGGAAAAAGCTTAAGGGAATTTGTGCTGCGTATCCATCTTGTGATGGTGGTTCTGATAAAATATGTCAACGGGAGTCCTATGGAAAACCAATTGGTCTTGGCGGTGTGGGTCAAGGACATTCTTTTAGGGCAAATGTCGATGCCCTTGCAAACATACAATTGAATATGTCTGTATTAGGAGAGCATTTTGAACCAGATACCTCTACTTCTTTTTTGGGAATTGATTTGAAATTTCCTGTGCTTCCTTCATCTACAGCAGGTGTAAAGCAGTATAACGACGCTATGGATGAAACTGTATTCTGCACATCAGTGTTAAAAGGTGCAAAAGAGGCTGGTACAATAGGGTTGCGTGGAGATACGTGGTTTTATGAACCTGATAATCATTCTTCTCTTGATTCTATGAAAGCATGTGATGGTTATGGCATTCCAATATTCAAGCCAAGGTCCCAGACTGTTCTTAAAAAATTGATTGAAAAAGCTGAAGCTTTGGGCTGTAAAGCCGTTGGAGTGGACCTGGATGGGTGTGGTTCAACCATGATGGCAAGCCATGGACAACCTGTATTTAGAAAAAGTGTGAAGGATATTGAGGAATTAGTTATTTTTTCATCTATACCATTTATTGCCAAGGGAATCATGATACCTGACGAGGCTCAGAAATGTGTTGACGCTGGCGTAACAGTTATCGCTGTATCAAATCATGGTGGCAGAGTGTTGGATTCAACACCTGGTGTTGCAACAGTCCTGCCCCAGATTAGGAAGAAACTTGGAAACTCTGTTACAATTACAGCTGATGGTGGTGTGAGGACAGGATATGATGTGTTAAAAATGCTGGCACTGGGTGCAAATGCTGTTCTTTTGGGAAGAGATATTATCAGAGCATCTGTTGGCGCCGGGACTCTTGGTGTAAAGATGCACCTTGAACATATTAAACAAACATTGGGAAAAGCAATGTTTATGACTGGAACTAAAAACATTAAGATGGTTGGTTCAAGAATTTTATTTAAATCACAGAACAATTTATAATAAAGGAGAAAAAAATGGGAAAAGTTCTAATAGTATATGCTACAAGAGCTGATGAAACAAAAACAATTGCAGAGCTTATTGCAGAAGGTGTTCGCATTGCAGGGCACGAGGCAATTATAAAACGTATAAACGAGATTAAGAGCGAAGATGATTTAAATGGCTTTGATGGATATGCCTTTGGCTCAGCAACTTACCATGGTGAAATGATATCATCCATGAAGCAATTTTTATTTATTGCAGAAAGAGCAGAGCTTAAAGATAAAGTTGGTGGCGCTTTTGGTGCTTATGGCTGGAGCGGTGAAGCACCAGGAAGAATATTTGAAACCATGAAAAATATTTATGGCATGAAAATGGTGTCTGATCCCCTGATGCTAAAAGCCAGTTGGATAGAAGGGGGAACCAAGGCATCCCAAGACTATGGCAAAAGTATTGTTTCATTAATTTAGGAAAAGACAATGAATGATGATAGCTTGATACTTGGGTGTCTAGAGTGTGGCACAAAAAACAGAATTCCACTTTCGCGAATGGATGAATCCCCAAAATGTGGTAAATGCGGGGCTCTTTTGTCAACAGATATTATAAGTCAACCCGTTGATGTTGTGGATAATACTTTTGATAAAGTGGTGTTAGGTTCAGTTCTCCCGGTGCTTGTAGATTGCTGGGCTCCATGGTGCGGTCCCTGCAAGGCTGTTGGTCCGGTTTTGGATGAACTTGCTGTAAAATATAAAGGCAGGTTGATAATAGCTAAGGTTAATGTGGATGAAAATCCAAGGATAGGATCAAAATATTCCATTTCAAGTATTCCGACTATGCTTCTTGTGAAAAAGGGTAAAGTCATTGATCAAGTAGTTGGTGCCTTACCCAAAGCAGATCTGGAAACACAAATTGCAAGAATTCTTTAATCAAGGAAATAAAGAATTCATTTTATGGTTAAAACAGCAATGGAATGTTGAATTTGAATGTGTCCGCCAGGACATTGATATCCAGGGCAGTCCTGAACGCACACTTTCCAGGGTGGTGATTGAAAATAAAGGCGGCAATCTTTTTTTGCTGGAAGAATTTTTAAAAAGCAAATTTCAGATTAGAAAGAATGTTGCCAAGGCAATTGAAGTTTTAAATGATAACGGGCTTAAACAAGCCTTGTTATATCAAAAATCCAATTACGGAGAGTTTTTGCCAGTCTACAAAGGGACATGTTTCCTGAATATGTCCTGGCCCTGAGATTTGCATGGTTGTCAGAGTGGCTACGCAAAAAAGATGATGAAATGATTGTCTTAGAAGTTTTACTTTTTCATCTGCTGTTTCCGGTGTAAACTCTACAAGTTTTATGCCATTTGTTATAATTCTAATCCCAGGCAGTGAATTTAGAAGAATCATCTGTTATTATAATTTTCGGAGCATGCTTTTGGTACAATCTTGTCTCGGTTTTAAGTGTCTCATGACAGCATTATTGTTTTTTAAATTGATAATTTATGAGCAGAACAGGAAAGGATTAACAAAAAATGAGATTTTATTTATAATAAACATAATTAGGCATGATGATTGCTATATTATTAAAAATGTATAAATATATTATATTATCAATAGACTGACTTCTTAAGAAATGTTTTTGTAACTGAGCTAACCCCAGGAAAGGGAGATACTATATATGAAAAAATATTTAATAATTGGAAATGGAGTTGCTGGCACTGAAGCAGCGATAGAAATTCGAAAAAACGACCCCCATGGTCAAATTACCATGGTAACAGAGGAAACAACTCCTTTTTATTCCAGAATAAAATTGCCCGATTATATGGCTGGTATCACAGAAAAGTCTGATTTGGTTATAAAAAAAGATCAATGGTACAAAGACAATAAGATCGAGTTGAAAACCGGGACCACTGTAATAAATATTGATAATGCTAAAAAGCAGGTAGAAGATCAGGCAGGCAATACCCTTGAATACGATTCTCTTTTAATCTCTACAGGCAGTGCATCTTTTATACCTCCAATTGAAGGCAATTCAAAGAGTAACGTCTTTGCGCTTCGAACTTATGATGATGCAAAAAATATTGTAGATGCTATTTCCAACGTAAAAAATGTAGTGGTTATCGGCGGAGGGCTTTTAGGAATAGAAGCGGCTCATGCATTTGTTAAAAGAGGGCTTACTGTTACAGTGGTTGAGTTTTTTGATAGACTGTTGCCACGACAGATGGATAATGAGGGGGCATTGTTACTTACAGAAAAACTAAAAAATATAGGCCTTAATTTTAGATTGAGAGCAAAGACAAAAAAGATAATGGGAGAGAAAGCTGTTACGGGCGTGGAACTAGAATCAGGTGAAGTCTTGGATGCAGATATTGTTCTTTTTTCAGCTGGTGTAAGGCCAAGCCTTAGCCTGCCTGAAAAATTAGGTCTTAAAATTGACAGAGGAGTAATAGTTAATAATTATATGGAAACAAGCTTAGACAATATATATGCAGCCGGAGATGTGGCTGAGTTTGAACAGACAAATTTTTGTATCTGGTCTGAAGCACAGGAACAGGGCAGGGTTGCAGGTAGTAATATGGCAGGGTTTTTAAAGGTTTTTGAATCTATAGTCCCTTCAAATCGTCTAAAGGTTGCGGGAATTGACTTAGGGTCCGCAGGAGATATTGATCCTGATAACTTACTTGAAAGTGATATTGAAAAGAGTGATAAAGTTTATAGAAAGATAGTACGAAAAGATGGTAAACTTGTAGGCTGTATCATGCTTGGCAACACAGCAGGTTTTTCTGGTGTGGTCAGGCAAATTGCCACAGAATAATAACTATAAAACTAAGATTATATTAAGGTAAGGAGAAAAAATGGCACAATTAAAAGGAACACAAACCGAAAAGAATTTATTAACTGCTTTTGCAGGAGAGTCCCAGGCACGTAACCGATATACCTATTTTGCTTCAAAGGCTAAAAAAGAAGGGTATGTTCAGATTCAAGCAATTTTTGAAGAGACTGCAAACCATGAAAAAGAGCATGCCAAGCGATTGTTCAAGTACTTAGAATCTGGTGAGGAACTTCAAATTACCGCAAGTTTTCCTGCCGGAATCATAGGAGAAACAAAAGATAATCTCAAGGAATCTGCTGCTGGTGAAAACTTTGAGAATACATCCATGTATCCAGAGTTTGCGGCGAAAGCTTTGGAAGAAGGATTTGATGATATTGCAAAAACTTTTGAATCCATTGGTGTGGCTGAGTTTTATCATGAACAAAGATTTCTTGCCCTTGTTGAGAATATTGAAAAAGACCGGGTATTTAAAAGAGACAACATCGTTGCATGGAGATGCAGGAATTGTGGATACAACCATGAAGGTGATGAAGCTCCTGATTTATGTCCTGCATGTGCCCATGCCAAGGCTCATTTTGAAATAGTTCCTAAAAACTATTAATTTTTTAAAAAGGAGAAAAAAATGGCTGAAAAATATGGTATTTACAAATGCGAAAAATGTGGAAATATAGCCCAGGTTCTTCATGCAGAAGAGCCTCCTGTAATGTGTTGTGGCGAACCTATGAATCGAATCGTTGCTAATACTGTAGATGCTGCAAAAGAAAAACATGTTCCGGTTGTGGAAAAAATTGAAGGTGGTTATCTGGTAAAAGTTGGAAGCGTGGCTCATCCTATGACACCTGAACACTGGATTGTCTGGGTTGAGCTTGTCTCAGAAAATGGTACATTGATTCAAAGAAAATTTCTTGATTCTTCAGATGCACCAGAAGCTATTTTCTATACTAATGCAGATAAGGTAACAGCCCGAGAATACTGTAACCTTCATGGTCTTTGGGAATACTAATATTATAAGACTTGTATGATATGCATATAAGTACAATAAACGAGTCATAAATGTCTCGTTTATTGTACTAAATATTTCTTACCAGTTTTTATATAATAATTCGAAATAATCGGTGGGTTTTACGCAGGCCGGGCATTTTTCAGGAGCTGCTTTCCCTGTATGAAGGTGTCCGCAACTTAGACAACGCCAAACTTTTTCTTCATCTTTTTGAAAAACCCTTTCCTTTGCAACGTTTTCAGCAAGCTCTAAGTAGAGTTTTTCATGATATTTTTCAGCTACAATGATATTGTTAAATGTATCTTGCAGCCCTTTTTTCTATAATGATGGCATCAGCGCCACATTCCGCTGCTGCTCTGGTAACACCTTTGAATCCCCCTTTTTTTAAAATAGTTCATTTGTATGTTTAAAACGCTGTTTAAACTTAACCAAGTGATTTAAATGCCTTGGTACTTGCACCACAAATAGGGCATTTCCAGTCAGTGGGCAAGTCATCAAACTTTGTTCCCTTTGCAATTTTTCCCTTTCTGTCTCCCCTATCTGGATCATAAGTATAACCGCAACTAATTGTTTGGCATTGATACATATCTTTTGGCTCTGACATTTTATATTCCTATTAAAATTTTAATTAAGCAATAATTTTGTTTTATTTATCTTTTTTTATTTGAGGGTCGTTTGGTTTTCCCGCGCAATCAGGGGTGTAACAGGAGTTGTCAACAAAAGAACACTCACTCTTACACGATGGGCATTTTTCTGGTGGGGTTGTCACAGGTTCATGAATATACCCACATTTATCACACATCCAACTGGTCATAATTTATCTCCTTTTTAGCCATTTATTTTATTTTGTTATGTAAATAACTATTTATATCTATCTTGATAAATTAGACTTTCAAAAATCATGCCATAGTTTTTATTTTTTGCACAGCAATAAGAGAAATAGCACTTAAGCAAGCACCTATAATAAATGGTATTCTATAGTCAATCATCCACAAATAGCCACCTATAACAGGTAAAAACACAGCTGCTACATGATTGATTGTAAACCCCATAGCCATACTGGGAGCTATATCTTTTGGGTCCCCAATTTTTTGAAAATACGTTCTTATTGCAATGGCAAAATTAAAAAAAATATGATCAAGGATATAGAGTATGGCAACAATAATCTTTGTCTCAACAAATGCATAGGCTAAGAATACAAAAATAAGGCTGAAATATTCAATAGATAAAACCCGTCTTTCTCCAAATTTTATAATACTTTTCCCTATTAGCGGGCTCAAAAAATAATTAACAATATTATTAATTACAAACAGTGCTGTTATTTCCTGGACAGAAAAATTAAACTTTTTTACCATTAAGAATATTGCAAAAGCTATAAAAATCTGTCTTCTTGCACCAGCCATAAATGTTAAAAAATAATATAAACTATATTTTTTTTTCAAAATCATTTTTTTATGCTGGGGGATTAGTTCTTTATCGACAGGATTTTTTGTTAATGCCCATAGTGAAGCTGCAATAATCAACACGCCGAAAATCAAGTATAATTGTGTATAGGATAATATCGGTGTTAAAATAAAAATTGATATCCCAACAACGATATTTGTTGCAGCTGCAAGACTGCGTTGTTTTCCAAAAACCCATGGCGATATTTCTTTTCCAAAATATTGTAAAGTAAGAGATTGATTGGTGGTCTCATAATAATGAAATCCAAAGCTCATTATAAGAGTTGTGAATATAACACCATGGTAGAATGGAAGAAGTCCAGTCAAAGCAACGCCAAACCCGAGTATTAATATAGAAAAAGCTGAGAGGAGATGCTCTTTTAATATCAGAAGGAAAAAAATGACTAACAAGGCCAAGAAACCTGGAATCTCTCTGACTGATTGAATTATTCCAATTTGATATCCTTGAAGGTTTACAATTTCAACTGAAAAATTATTAAATAATGTACGCCAAGTCTGAAGCCCGACTGTAGAGCAGATAGTGAGAAGTATTAAATAACGGAACATTGGGTTTTTTGAAATATTTTTCATTTTTTATCCTTAAATATTTCCTGATTTATATCAAGTAAACCAAGAAATATCAAAGCGAGAGTGAATAATTCTTCCAATTATCTAGGAAATTTTGTAAAAATATATGTGCTATTAAAAATTATTATATATTGATTGGAGCTTTTATGAATATTCAACAATTTAGATATTCAACAGATAATTTGGGGTATTTAGTATATTCAACAGACATCGGTATTGCCATTGATGCAGGAGCAGTTGAAGAAATTCTTTTGTTTGCAGAAAAGAATAGTATTGATATCCAATATGTTACCAATACCCATTCACACTATGACCATACTTCAGGGAATGAGGTAATGCTCAAGAAAACCAAAGCTGAGTTTATTAATCCCACAAAGATTAAATCAGATCAAACTATATCTCTTGGCAAAGAAACTTTAGAAATGTTCCATACTTCGGGTCATACTGATGATTCTATTGTTTTTAAGGCAGATGATTTTTTAATAACCGGGGATACTCTATTTAACGGAACAGTGGGTAATTGTTTTTCAGGTGATTTTAATGCTTTTTTTAACTCTCTCAAAAGAATTATCTCTTTTCCCGGAAACACTAAAATTTATGCAGGTCATGATTATGTGATGGAATCCATGGAAATAGCAAAAAGCATTGAAAAAGATAATCCAGATATTGAAAGATATATGAACAATTATAATCCCAAATTAATTGTATCAACTTTGGATGATGAACTAAGTGTTAACCCATATATAAGGTTTAATGCAAAAGGGATGATAAACAATCTGGGGAAAAGGAATATGCCAATAAATACAGAGTATGAGAGATTTAAATCAATTATGGAAATATACTAACTTTATCATTTTCTGATTTGTTACCCTTGATTATTAAGCATTAGGCTTTATTATTAAGTATTATAAACTTTCATTAATCGGAGATAGTATTAATGTTTGATAAAAACAGAAAATTTGCAGGAGATTTTAAGGGCGATACATCCTTTGCCCTAGGAAGACAGTTGACCATTGAGTATTATAACTGTGCTGCAAATATTCTGCTAAATAAAGATATTGTTGAAAAAGCATTGTTGAAAGCTGCCAATGACAGTGGAGCAACAATTATCAGCTCGTCATTTCATGATTTTCAACCCCAGGGAGTCAGTGGCGTTGTAATTATTGCCGAGTCGCATTTCACTGTGCACGCGTGGCCGGAGCATGATTATGCTGCAGTGGATATATTTACCTGTGGAGACAGCATAGATTTGGAAGTTGCTATCAATTCCATGAAAGATTCATTTCAATCTGAGAACGTTGTTATTTCTTCTGATCAAAACAGAGGGATTATTCCCAAGTCATTTGAAGAGAAAAAGGAAGGGGAAAACAGGACTATTAAAGGCCTTCTTAATAATCCAAGGATCAATCCAATATCCTGGGGAAAAGAGTATGAAAAGAAAAATCCCTGGGGAGTTCTAACCTCAGTAGATATTGCTGGGTGCTCACCAGATATTATAAGAGATGCAAAAAGAATAGAACAATTTGTACAGCAGCTTTGTGATTTGATTGGTATGAAACGGTTTGGTGAATGTAATATTGTTCATTTTGGAGAAGATAAAAAAGTTGAGGGGTTCAGTATGACCCAACTTATTGAAACTTCACTGATTTCAGGTCATTTTGCCAATGCATCAAACAGAGTATATCTTGACATCTTTAGTTGTAAATTTTATGAACCCCGTGAAGTTGCAGAGTTTGCAACAGCTTTTTTCAAGGGAGACAATTATAAAATGCAGATCGCTTTAAGACAATAATTTTTCCTAAGCTGTTGAATCGGATAAAGATGGAAAATTATAATAAAATAGTTGATGGCTGGTTTTCAGAAATATGTCCTATGTGGCCTGGTGTAGCGCTTTCTATTAAAATCAAAGAAGTTTTATATAGTAAGAGGAGCAAGTTCCAACAGATTGACTTGTATCAGACAAGCAATTTTGGAAAAATGCTTGTCCTGGACGGAATTATTCAGTTAACTGAGCCTGATGAATTCGCATATCATGAGATGTTAGCCCATGTTCCAATGTTTGCACATCCCAATCCTGAAAACATTTTAGTTGTTGGCGGAGGAGATGGAGGGGTTTTAAGGGAGGTCGGGCGACATGAGTGTGTAAAACACATTGATTTTTGTGAAATTGATGAAGAGGTCATCAAGGTTGCAAAGGAGTTTTTGCCTGATATTGCCTGTGGATTTGATGATCCAAGAGTTGATATTCATATTGGGGACGGCAATTCTTTCGTCCACGCACAAAAAAATAAGTATGATGTGGTTATTGTGGATTCCTCAGATCCTATTGGCCCAGGGGAGAATTTATTTGAACGCCCTTTTTATGAAGGGCTGAAAGCAGCACTAAGACCAAATGGTATTATCGCCACCCAAGGCGAATCTTTTTTTCTTCATAAAGATTGTGTAATTAACCTTGTTAAGATCACAAGAGAGCTATTCCCTGTTCAGGCATATTCTTATATTCTGGTGCCAACATACCCTGGCGGTCATATCGGCGTTTGCCTTGGATCTTTAGGACCAGAGCTTAAAAAGCCTAATCGTACTATTCCTGATGATTTCCAGAATCAGTTAAAATATTATAACTCTGATATGCATAAGTCTTCTTTTGTATTGCCACAATTTACTAAAAAGATGTTTAAAGGTATTTGAAAAATGTCTGGAGATATCAATATTGAAATTATCGCATCTGCTTCAATGGCAGATTTGATAGATCTTTATAAATCAGCAGGCTGGTGGGAACCTTCCTATGATCTGGACTCTGAATTTTTGAGGCATATTGTAAAAAAATCTGCTCTTTTTGTGGGTGCGTTCTCTGATAAAAAAATGATTGGAATGGGAAGAGCGCTCTCTGACATGGTAAGTGATGCATATATTCAGGATGTTGCAGTATTAGAAAAATTCAAAGGGCAGGGAATCGGGAAGAAAATCATTCGAACTTTAATAGAAAAACTAAAAGAGAATGGTGTTGACTGGATAGGTCTCATTGCCGAGCCTGGCACATCTTCTTTTTATGAAGACCTTGGGTTTGAGCAAATGAGCAATCATGTCCCTTTAAAATATAAGGATTGATAATTATAGAATTCCCTGAATTTAACAGATTTGATATAAAAGACAAAAAACTTATCCGGCAATTTGCTGATAGATTCAATCCTTTATCCTGTGAGTATAATTTTTCAAACCTTTTTTGCTGGCAAGACTCTGGTAAGCTTTCTTTTACTTTATACAAAGGCAGATTATTGATTTATGATGGTATTGAGCAGAGTATGTTCATGCCTTTGGGTGAAAAGTTTTCAGTTAAAGAACTTGTTAAGTTATCTTCTGATATGAAAAACATTGGAATGAAATCTGATTTTAGTCTTGTTACAGAAGAATATATTAAAGAGTTCCCTGAAATTGAAAATTCCTACATCATTAAAAAAAAGCAGGATTATGCAGAGTACATCTACAATGTTGACAGCCTGTGTGACTTAAAAGGGAAAAAGCTTTCAAAAAAAAGAAATCTGATATCACAGTTCAAGCGATCATACCCTGACTTTGAAATACATTTGTTAAAAAATGAACTAAAAAAAGAATCTTTATGGCTTGCAGAAAAACTTTTGAGCCAACAAAAGAAACAAACAAATACAATTAATCAAGAGCTTGAAGCCCTTAAAGTATCACTTGATTGTTTTGAAGAAATAGGTTTTGAAGGGCTTGTAGTAGTAGTCGATGGTAAAGTTATTGCGTTTTCTGTTTTTAGTCAATTTAAAGATTTAGTTTATGATATTCATTTTGAGAAGGCTGATATAAATTTTAAAGGTGCAGCTCAGGTTATTAATCAGGAAACTGCAAAATATTTAAAAGGCAAGTGTCAGTATTTAAATAAAGAGCAGGATCTTGGGATTAAGGGCTTAAGGCAGGCTAAGATGTCTTATGAACCTGAGATTATGTTTGTGCCTTATGGGCTTACGTTTTGTGATCGCTGAGGTCAGGAAATCTTTAAGTAGTGATTTAAACAATTTTACTGATAAATATAAATCTGTTATAAATAGATTATATCAATTAGTAAATGTTAAAGGATATAATAAAATGGAAAATGAAGGTATAAAACAAGAAGCATATCGCATATTAGATCAACTGCCGGACATGGCCACATGGGATGATCTTATGCATCAGATCTATGTTCGCCAAACCATTGAAGCAGGTATAAAAGACAGTGATAATGGCCGTACAATGGATGTTAAAGAGGTCCGCAAGAAATTTGGTCTTGCAGAATGAGAGTTCACTGGACTGAGAACGCCATTGATCATCTTGCCAACATCTACGGATATATAGCCCATAACTCTTCAACATATGCAAGACGCATGGTAGACAAGATCACCCAGCGTTCAGAACAAATAGCCGAACATGCCTTATCTGGCAGGAAAGTACCAGAGTATGACGCTGAAGACATCAGAGAGCTTATAGAAAAACCCTACCGGATTATTTACAGGATCAAACCGGATCAGATTGATGTCATTGCTGTGATACATAGTGCCAGACTGTTACACAAGTAACAACAATCTACTATCTAATGATTGATATAATAGCAATACAGATTGCATTGTTTAGTAAATGTGGGACAATTGCAGAAATACAAGATTTGGTACTCAAAAATGCAAATCCGCTTAATAAACCAACGATAAAAGCGTTTATTAGATCACCAAAACCAATAGAGTTAAGCACACAATGAGATAACAGCTAACGCCAGAATATAAATACCTCCAGCCACGAGAAGAATTGAAAAAAAATAAAATAGAAGAATGATTTTTTGATCTGCCATCAACTGCGACCCGCCAAAGTCATTAGGCTGATGGCTTTTTTCTTCACTTTCACAAAAAAATCATGTCAAGCAAAAAACGTTATTTTTTAAAATCCGTGTTATAAAGAGGGTATGAATAAAATTAAAGAAATAAAAAGTTTTGGTAAAAGACTGGCAATGCTGAGAAAAGAAAGAGGCATGACTCAGCAGCAGTTAGCGGATAAGATAGATGTAACGAGGCGTGTGATTGCTTATTATGAAGTGGAGTCAGACAATCCGCCAGGCAATATTATTATGCTCTTATCAAAAGCATTAAATATATCGGCAGATGAGCTTTTAGGGCTTACTCCAGTTGATACTAATGACAAACCAAACCTGAGGATTACACAACGAATAAAAAAAATAGAAGGGTTGTCACCCTCACAACAAAAAGCTTTTTTAAAAACCATTGATATTTTTCTTAAAGGAGCTCAAGTTTAATTTGAGAAGGATTTTTGACAAGAATTTAGTATCGTGTTTCTCTAATTTAAAATAATTTAAACTAACTAACGAGGTGATTTATGGAAAAAATTATAAATATTCACATTGAGAAGTTACCGGAAGGAGTTTATCTGGCTTTCAATACAGGGAGATAGTGAAACGGTTGAGAAAACATGGTTTTGCATTTGATCGCCAGGCTGCTGGCAGTCATGAGATTTGGTACAATAAGCAGCGATATTTATACTACCATCCAAAATTATCCCGGTGACATGCCTGAAGGAACATTAAGGGCTATTTTAAAACAATCTGGCATTGTTCCTGAAGACTTCTTTCGCAAAAAATAAGGTTGGTCTTTTTCTGAGGATGATTTTTGCTTGTTTTATTTTTTTTGATAAAAATCACTTTGTTGATTAATTGTTATTTCTGTTTTTTGTCCTTGAGCATCTGTTACATAAACATGAAAGGTCTTGCTTATTACTATGCTCTGGGTCTTTTGTATGATTGTTCTGGCTCGGTTTTTAGACTGTTTAGAGTCTTTGATGCCAGAAATTCACAATTAAGGCAACTGATATTTTATCTTGGTCATTAAAAAGTAAAAAAATCAACATTCCTACTAATCCTAATTCAGCAGATGCAAAATCTCGCCAGTGATTAGAATCCTTAAGCAATATTTATTCTTATAAAGCTTTGATGGGCTTTTTCAAGCGCATTTTTTAAGTTTTAAAATTTAAAACTTAAACGGAAAAATTCTTTGGAGCTTTATTTTTTTAAGAGGTTATTAACCCTCTTTTTTTTAACATGGGCACAGGATCAACAATATGGCGTGGAAACCATTTTTTTTGATCCTTTACATCCAGTGCCATTGAAAGCAGTTCTGAAAAATGAAGGGTTGGAATCGGATTTTTAATGGTGCAACGGATTTCAAGGTTTAGGTGACACATGGAACAGGCAGTTACCAAGCATTCTGCTCCGGCTTCCATAGCTCTGGAAACGATTTCATTTACAACGGTTTGAGCAATTTGAGGTTTGGCAGCTGATAGATATGTGCCACAACAGCGCATTCCATATCCATAAGGGGCAATCTCTGCACCAAGTTTTGAAAGGGTTTTTTCCATTATTCCGTAGTAGCTTTTTTCATCTTTTAAGTCTGGTGGCATGGATAGCATGCAACCATAATAAACTGCTACTTTTAAGTTTTTTAATTTCCCCCGGGGATTCTCAATATAGTCTTCTAATCGGATACGGCTAAAAATTTCAAAAAAGTGAATAATCTCTAGTTCCTCGTCAAAGGGCTGACCCCATCTATTTTCATATTCCTGCTTTAGTGCCTCATCACCTTTAATTTTTAAATACATGGATTTCATTCTAAGAAGACAGCTTGGGCAGGCTATCAATAATGGGACTCCCTTTGGTACAAGAGAGATATTTCTCATGGGAAGGTTTTCTGCAATGCTATGATTTATGCTGTGAGCAGATGATGACCCGCAACAATTCCAGTCTTCAAGTTCTTTAAGCTCGATATTCACTCGATCACAAAATTTCATTAAGGACATGGTGTTTTCATGCCCAGATGCTTTTAAAGAACATCCTGGAAAGAAAGAATACTTTAGTTTTGGTGGCTTATAATAGATTTCACCTGTCTTTGAAGATTTTTTCAATGGCTTTTTTATCCTTAACCTTTGATGGCGTTAAATCTAGTTTTCGTTTTTTCAACATATTAAGACCCATCCCCATATCACTGAGAAGATCTAACTTTTTTAGTTTATAACGCATCATGATTTCAAGTTTATGGGTTCTGCCATACTTTTTTACTGTATTTAAAACCTCTGTATGAAAGCTTAAGATATCAGGTTCTGCAATTTTGATTCCTTTTTCAATGGCCTTATGCCGAAGACCATCCATGATAGCTGGTATATCAATTGCCATGGGGCAACAACTGCTGCAGGTATTGCACCCTACGCAAACCCAGATTGTGGAACTTTTTAAAGCGGTTTCTTCCTGGCCGAATTGGATAAGACGAATAATTTTATTTGGGGCGTAATCCATGCCTTCTAAAAAAGGGCAGGCATTTGTACAGGTTCTACAATGAAAGCACGCACTAAAATTAATTCCAGAGAGTGCCTTTATTTCATCGGCTAAATCATCTTGGTTTTGACCAAGTTTTATCATACAACCTTTCCGTCTTTCCAGAAGGGAGACATGTCTCTCAGCTTTTGAATTGTTGGAACCATTGCAGAGACTATATGGTCCATTTCCTGTTTTGTATTATAATGAGAGAGGGAAAATCGAATGGAGCCATGGGCTGACTTAAAAGGTATTTTCATTGCCATAAGTACATGGGATGGCTCTAAAGATCCTGATGTACATGCAGAACCTGAAGAAGCACAGATCCCTTCGCGATCCAGCATTAAAAGGATGGATTCCCCTTCCACTGCATCAAATCCGATTGATACGGTATTTGGAAGTCTTTGCTCAAGGTCACCATTAACAGAGGATGAAGGAATTTTCTCAAGAAGCTGATTTTGAAGATAGTCCCTCAATTCCCTGACTATTGTATTCATTATTGGAAGGTTTTCTTTGGCAAGTTCACATGCCTTTCCAAGCCCAATAATAGATACACTGTTTTCAGTCCCACCGCGTCGCCCATTTTCCTGATGCCCACCAATTAGAAAGGGTGAAAATTTGACCCCTTTTTTTACGTAAAGTACTCCAACTCCCTTTGGGGCATGTATTTTATGTCCGGAAAGAGACAACATATCCACACCGGTTTTTTTAACATCGATTTCAACTTTTCCTGTTGCCTGAACCGCATCAGTATGGAACAGAATGTTTTTTTCCTGGGCTTTTTTTGCAATTTCTTCAATGGGAAACAAGACACCTGTTTCATTGTTAGCCCACATCAATGAGATTATGGCTGTGTCATCGGACATGCTCTTGTATAGTAAATCAAGGTCTAAAAGTCCCTTTGTGTCAACCCGAATAAATGTAACTTCATAGCCTTTGTCTTTTTGAAGATGCTGATAGAAGTTTTTAATGCCAGGATGTTCGACATTGGAAGTGATAATATGTTTTTTATTGGGATAAGCTTTTATGGCAGAGTCAATAGCTGTGTTATCACTCTCTGTTCCACAGCTTGTAAAGATAATTTCTTCAGGGTCAGCATTGATAAGATCAGCTACCCGTGCCCGTGCCTGTTTTATTTTTTTGTTTACAGTATCTCCAAAAGTATGCATGGAAGAGGGGTTTCCATATAGTTCTCCAAAATATGGAAGCATTTCTTCTATAACTTCATCGGCAACTTTTGTTGTAGCGTTATTATCTGTGTATACAACATTCATTGTTTAGATTATCCTTTGGTTTTAACAGATTCAATCAATTCTTCAATTCTTTCAAGGCAGTTACCACAACCGCCACCGGCTTTCAAAAAGTCTGTTACATCATCAGTGGTTTCAAGTTTATTTGTCTTAACAGCATCTATTATTTCAAGATCAGTTACTTCAAAGCATTCACAGACAATCTCTCCTGGTTTTTGCAGAATCTGGATACCTCGATAGTCTGCAATTGCTTTTTTTAAAGCAGATTGCCCCATGACAGAACAATGCATTTTTGCTTTTGGAAGCCCTCCAAGATAATCAGAAATATCTTCATTAGTTAGTTTTGCGGCATCAGTAAGGGTCATTCCTTTAAGTATTTCAGTCAGGGCAGAAGAAGATGCTACGGCAGATGCGCAGCCAAATGTCATAAAAGAAGCATCAACAATTCTTTCGTTCTCATTGATTTTTAAAAATATCTTTAATGCGTCACCGCAGTTTAAAGAACCTGCTTCTCCGATGGCATTGGCACCTTCAAGTTCACCCACATTTCTTGGATTCAAAAAATGATCTTTTACAGCATCAGTATATTCCCACATCTATATATTCTCCTATTATTATTTCTTTTATTTATTAACTTAATCTAAGATACTACAAAGTGGTAGAATGTCAATAATTGCGGAATCATTTTTTTAATCTTTAAGCTGATTGATAAAAATAGTAACACAAAGCTTAATATGGCTCAAGAGTTATTGGGTTCTGGATGTTTGGATTTTAAAGCGTAAGCATTCTGTCTAAAGCAAGTTTTGCATCTTTTTTTATCCTTGTTTCAATATCAATAATATTAACTTGTCCGATATTTTCCAATGTATACAGAAGGTTTTCAAGATTGATTTTAAACATATTAGGGCAAAGAGACCTTTTTATTGGAATAATCAATTTGTCTTTATATTCAAGTCCAAGTCTTTCAACAAGGTTTATTTCTGTTCCTATAATAATTGTGGAGCCTTTTGCAGCACTTTTTACATAGTTTACAATAAAGCTTGTGGATCCAACAGCATCGGATAGTGCAACTACTTCTTGGGTGCATTCAGGATGAACAACGACTTTTGCATCAGGATGTTTCTTTTTCATATCTGTTATTTGGTTTGTTGTAAACCTTGTGTGAACAAGACAATACCCTTTCCAGAGTATTACCCTGGCTTTGTTTATACTCTCTATTGAGTTTCCTCCAAAGGGTTTTTCAGGATCCCACACTATCATTTCATCTTTAGGGATTCCAAGGGTGTTGCCAGTATTTCGTCCAAGGTGCTCATCCGGGAAAAAGAAGATTTTTTCTCCTCGCTCATAGGCCCATTCAAATGCTTTGGGTGCATTTGATGATGTGCATATGATTCCGTTTTTTTTGCCACAATGTGCTTTTATGTGAGCATCTGAGTTCATATAAACAAGGGGTATTATTTCTTCTTCTTTTATAATACTGGTAATTTCAGCCCATGCTTTTTCAAGGAGAACAGAATCTGCCATGTCTGCCATCCAGCATCCGGCGTCAGTATCAGGTATTTGTACAATCTGGTGAGGTTGAGCAAGTATTGCAGCGCTTTCAGCCATGAAATGCACACCGCAAAAAACTATGTATTGGGCGTCCTTGTCGTCTGCAGCCTTGGCTGATAAAGCAAATGAATCCCCACAAAAATCCCCCAGGTCAACTATATCTTTTCTTTGATAATGGTGGGTCAAAATAACAAGTTTATTCCCAAGTCTTTTTTTCTTTTTTTTAATTTTTTGTATAAGCTCTTCTGTCATCATAATTATATCAACTTTATTTTATCATCTACTTTTAGTTCTCCGCCTTTAAGGACTTTTGCGAAAATCCCTTCCTTTGGCATTATACAATCTCCTGCCTTATAATAGATTGCGCATTTTTTATGGCAGACTTTTCCAATCTGACTTATTTCAACTAGAGCTTTATTTCCTAGTTTTACCTTTGTGCCCACAGGTAGTGTTTTCCAGTCAACACCAAGGCTTGCAATGTTTTCCGCAAAATCTCCAAAGGAAACATCAAGGCCTCTTTCGTTTGCCGCATCTATATTTTCCTGGGATAAAAAACTTACTTGCCTGTGCCAGTCACCTGCATGGGCATCATCTTTAAAGCCATAGTTTTCTATTAAAGTTGCCCTATCAACTGTGGTTTTCACTGTCCCCTTTTTTTTGCTTATTGCAAGAGATGTAATCTTTATTTTCATTTTATATTACTCCTTATTATTTTCCGATTTCATAAATTCCATATGTTGCAAATAGATTTGGTAAAAAATTAACAATCTTGCCCTCATGGCTTTTTTCACCCGGTTTAATAGCAGCTTTTTTATGAATATTAAAACCGATTTTGTTGGCAAATATTTTAAAGTCTTCAAGCGTTAAAACTCTTATATTCGGTGAATCATACCATTGATATGGCAGCTCTCTTGATACTGGAGCCTTGCCACCACCAAGTAGTTGCAGCCTGATTTTAATATGGCCGAAGTTGGGGAAACTAACTATTGCTTTTTTCCCAACTCTTAAGATTTCCTTGATTAAACCTTCAGGATCATACGCTTGCTGTAAAGTCTGACTCAAGATGCAATAATCAAAACTTTTATCTGAATAATCCAATATTTCCTTGTTTATATCGCCCTGAAGGACTGAGAGACCTTTTTCAATACACAATGCAACTTTCTTTTCTTTGATTTCAATTCCAGTCTCTTTAACATTTTTTTCTTGTTTGAGATAATAGAGCAGGTCACCTTCGCCACATCCAAGACCTAAAACAGTTGACCCGGGCTTTATCCAGGAAGCCATGATTTTAAGATCAAATCTCATTGTTTGTTGCTCCCTGTATTTTTTCGTAAACACTTGCAAGAAAACCTTTTATCATTTTATTAAGTCTTTTGTCCGGGAGAAGAAATGCATCATGACCCCATTCTGACTTTATTTCACAAAAGCTCACATCAAGTCTGTTTTTCTTTAAAGCCTTGACAATGGCTTTTGATTCATGGGTTGGATAGAGCCAGTCAGAAGTATATGAAATAACCAAGAATCTTGCTTTTGCATTTAAAAATGCATCAACAGGTGATCCTTTGCCGTGTTGTTCTTCTAAATCAAAATAGTCTGCAGCTTTTGTTATGTATAAAAAAGAGTTGGCATCAAATCTTGTTACAAATTTTTCGCCCTGATATTTTAAATAGCTTTCAACCTGGAATTTAGTATCAAATGTAAAAGGCAGGTCATTTTTATCCTGCAATTTTCTACCAAATTTCATTCGCATTGACTTGTCAGATAAATATGTGATGTGACCGATCATTCTTGCAACTGACAGACCAATATCAGGTTTTTTTTCTTTGGAATAGTTCCCATTGTTCCAGTTTGGATCACTTGTGATGGCCTGTCTTGCAACTTCGTTAAAGGCAATTGACAGAGCCGAATGTTTCATGGTCGTGGCAATGGGTATTGCAGCTTCGACCATATCAGGATATCGCACACTCCATTCAAGAGCCTGCATACCTCCAAGCGATCCGCCAGTAACGGCAAGAAGCTTTTTAATTTTTAAGTGATCAATAAGCCTTTTCTGGACTCTAACCATATCTGGAATTGTTACCATGGGGAAATTCATATTATAAGAGTTTTTCTCCCCTGGTATGATAGAACTAGGTCCGGTTGACCCCATGCATCCGCCTAAAATATTTGAGCAGATTACAAAATAGATATCAGTATCAATGGCTTTGCCGGGTCCTATCATAATATCCCACCACCCGGGTTTCTCATCTTTTTTGTCATAAACGCCCGCAGCATGAGAATCTCCGGTTAATGCATGTAAAATTAGTATTGCATTATTCTTTTTTGCATTAAGTGTCCCAAATGTTTCATATGCGATTGTTATATCTTCAAGGCGTTCTCCTGTTTGAAGAATAAAATCATTTTCCGAAATTAGGAAAAATTGTTTCTTCACAATTTTATATGGTGATTTATCAATATTATGAGCAGTATTGTTGTTCATATTTTATCAAGTGCCTGGTCAAGATCATTTATTATATCATCTGGATTTTCTATACCAACTGATAATCTTAGAAGGTCAGGTGTTATGGAAAGATCTGTTTTTACATCAGGATCAAAAGAGATGTATTGAGATGACCATGGATGAATAATCAGAGTCTTGCAATCGCCTAGATTAGCAAGATGGTAAATCATATTAAGATTGTCAATCAAGGTAAAACATTGCTCTTGATTTTCAAGACCAAAGCCTATCATTGCGCCATAACCCTGGTTGCAGAATACTTTGTTTGCTGTTTCATGGTCGGGGTGGTCAGGCAACCCGGGAAAATTTACCCATTTGACTTTCTTGTGTAATTTAAGGTGTTTTGCAACCCTCACAGCATTTGACATATGTCTTTCCATTCGTAATGCAAGAGTATCCATTCCGATCATTGCAAGGTATGAGTGGAAAGGAGCCTGGGTTGTTCCGAAATTTATATGGTGTTCTCTCCATATTTTATCTAACAGGGCAAGCTCTCCTTTTCTTTCAATAAATGGTGCAAAATCAGGGAATCTTTCATTGTTTTCCCATGGAAAGTTACCACCATCCACAACAATACCACCAGTTGCTGCACCATGGCCACTTAAGTATTTTGTTGTGGAGTGGATCACAACATCTGCACTAAGATCAATGGGCCTTGCAAGAAAAGGGGAAGCAAGAGTGTTGTCTACAATAAGAGGTAACCCATGCACCCGGGCTATTCTAGCTATTTTTTTTATGTCAGGAATATCCATTTTTGGATTTCCAATGGTCTCAATATAAATGAATCTTGTTTTGTCTGTAATTGCATCTTCTATTTCTTTTGTGCTTTTGATATCAACTATTTTGGCGTTTAAATTGTATTTCTTAAAAACTCCTGTAAACAACAAATATGTTGACATAAAGAGTGAACTGCCACAGATAAATTCATCATTGGATCTTAAAAGAGCCATGCAGGTATTATTGATAGCAGCCATGCCCGAGGACATCACAACAGCACCTTTCCCATTTTCCAAGGATGCTACTTTTTCTTCAAAAACAGAGTTTGTTGGATTTGTAAGCCTCATATAAATATGGCTTTTTTGTTTGCCTGCAAAGGTATCACTCAAAGATTGAGCGGTTTTGTGTGCTGTTGATGCACTTTGGAAAATTGGAGGCAGCGTGGCTCCTTGCCACAGTTCAGGTGTCAGAGCCTCATGTATTACCCTTGAATCAAAATGCAGATTGCTTTTTTTATCCATGATTTTGCCCCCTTAAAATTTTCGCTTAGATAATCCTAATTAAACAATTTATTTTCTAATCTGCCACAATGTGGTACGCATGTCAAATGATAAAATGAGTTTTAGATAATAATTGTTTTTTAGAAAAATCATGTCCTCTTTCACCATGATAGCTTGCATCAAGGCTGCCATCATAGTCGAGTTTATCCATAAAAACCTTTCAAACTATAACTCTTAAATTACAGACGGTTATGCCAGGCAGCCATCTGATACTTTAATCATTCTTGTTGAATATGAACTCACTCCAGAATCATGTGTAACAACTATAATGGTATGACCATCATTATTCAATGATTTAAAGTTCCATAATTTCTCCTGTAGTGGTGGTATCAAGGTTACCAGTGGGTTCAAAAACAGCAACAAATTTAGAAACATTAACAATTCTTCGATCAAAAGTAATCACAAGCCTTGTGTCATGTTTATCTATATTTACAAAAGCCACACCTTCAATGCCCTCAATCTCCTTAACAATTGCATCTTTAAAAGTTGTATTATCAAGTTTATAGATAGCATCATCGAGATTTCGAGTGGTTATATAAGAAACAGCCTTTGGGACAGCTACAAAGCTAATGCCTAAAACAATAACACCTACTACAATAGATGCAAACCTTCTTCCGCAATTGGTACAAATCATGATATCACCATCCTGAACGTAACCCTTGCCTGATTTATAGCAAACATCACAGGAATCAATAGCGGCACGGATAATGCCATCCTGGCTTTTAACTGTAAAAAAACTTACCATAACACCGTCATCAGCTTTAACTTTAAAATAATGCGCCTGACCATCATTGATATCTTTTACCGGAATACTAAGGGTTCCATTTTTAGGCTTCAAAGGTTTGAATTTTTCGCCAAAAAGAGCATAGGCTGGCATGGATATTCCTAAAATTACTAAACAGATGAGCATACTTGTTAATTTCATTCTTCGATTGATCATTTAATATCTCCTAATGAGTTTTTATTTTATAGTTATTATTAATTTGTGGGCGGTACAGCGCAACATGAACCACCACCTGAATTATAAGGGGTTTTGTTCTGTGTTGCGCTTGTTGTAGTTGTCGGAGGGGGGGACCACCGCAACTACTCTGTTGACCGCCACCACATCCTGAATATAAGTTGCGTTTTGCGTTAACAACTGCAAAAGATTCTTTTTCAGTAATATCCTGAACAGACTCAACAGTTGCAGGATAACCTTGATCTGTAATTGTTTTTGCTATGGCTTTAGCTGTAATGGGGGGTAGAAAATCCACAGCAATAAGTTTGCGAAATAAATTTGCCCCAAATCCTGAAAAGCCTTCTATAGGAGTAAGGCTTTGGTTAATAGTTGTAAAACACCCACCACAGGAAAGATTGTCAACATTAAAAATTGCTCGTTTTAGAACACCTTTGCCCTTACTTTCAGCAACAACAAATCCTGAGACAGCAAAAATACTAAGCACAGCAACCAGAATTATTAAAAAAATGTATTTTTTTCAAAACATCCTCCATTAAGTTTAAAAAATTAATAACAGCAAAAGGTATATCAAGACTTGTGCCAAGACTTTCAAAAAGGACTGGAATTTTACATAACAGTTTATTTTAATAGGATAAAATTATTGGTTTTAGGATTAGCACATGCTGTTAAGGCTGTAATGAACTATTGTTTTGCCATAATATTGTAGGATATTGTTAACTCATGTGTAGAATATTCTACAATATCAGGGAAAAATCCAGGGAGAAATTATATTACAATCAGATTATTCAAAAGACAATGCAACTGCCTTTGTGTGTATATATTTGGCGTTTAAGAATACCAAAAGCCATTGTAGTTTTAATTATTTATTGCTATTTCTCTGGATAAGCTATATGTTTTACTCTATTATTGCCAAATATGGGCAAATATGGGATATAATGTATTGTTATGAATGAAATAGCCGGAATAGGAAAATCATATCGAAGAAAATTAAGCAGGGTTTTGGAAAGAAATTTTGGTGTTATTACCGCCAGGTTAGTTTCTGAAACACTGGACGTTTCAACGCAAGAATCAGGGAGGCTACTTTCCAGGTGGTGCAAAAATGGCTGGCTTTTACGAATTAAAAGAGGAGCCTACATCCCAATCCCAATTGATTCAACATCCAATAAAATAATTTTAGAGGAACCCTTTTTAATTGCTGAAATGGTTTATGGACCAGGGTATGTGGCTGGGTTCAGTGCAGCGAAGCATTGGGATTTTTCAGAACAAATAATTGAAACCATTACATATTTCACATGTAAGAAGGTCAAGGATAGAAATCCAAGCCATGGGGGAATTAAATTTAAGCTCAAAACAATAAACAGGCGAAAGGTATTTGGACTAAAAACACTTTGGATCGCCAATAAAAAAATTAAAATAAGTGATCCGTCCAAAACAATGGTTGATTTACTTGATGATCCCAAATTAGTTGGAGGAATGTCTATTGTCGGGGATTTTTTTTCAGAGTATTTTGATTCAAAATATTATGATATTGAGCTGCTTATTAAATATGCAAAGGGAATGAATAATAAAACAATATTTAAAAGGTTAGGTTTATTATTTGAAATAAAATTTAATGTTTCTGATGAAATTTTATCAATAATATTAGACAACATCTCTACTGGCCTTTCAAAATTTGACCTAACAACTCCATCAGATTGCATCATTACAAAATGGCAACTAAAAGCTTCTAAGTTTTGGAAAAAAGAATATGATAGAAAAAAATAAAGTTATAAAAATGGCAGCAGAATTAAGCCTTAATCTAGATACAGTGGAACCCCTTTCTTTTAGAACTGCTCAAAGTGGCAATAGATTATTTTATGGATTTGAGCGAGAGGTAGAACACGTTAAGTCATATACTTTGTCGAAGATTCAATCCGTTGAAATCACCAACAATGCATACAAAGAAAAGTGTCCAGTTGAAATAAGTTCTGCTGGATACCTATCATAATATAAGGGAGATAACATGAAAATAATTACATTGATAGAAGATAGTAAGCAGGATGAGAACTTGGTTAACGAGTTTGGGCTTTCTCTGTATATAGAAGTTGATGGAGTAAAAATATTATTAGACACAGGAACCACTGGCAATTTTATAAAGAACACCAAAAATCTTGGTGTTGATCTTGAAGATGTTGATTTTGTTATCATCTCACATGCTCATTTTGATCATGGAGGAGGGCTTGATGATACACTTGAAACAAATAAGACCGCTATTGTTTATATGCATGAAGATTGCAGGAATGAATATTATGGTAATATTGGTGCCAAGCTACCCCCAGCTATTAATTTCTTTGTTCATCCTTTTGTAAAAAGGTCGATGGTATTTTCAAAATATATTGGTTTAAATCAACAAGTATTAAGCAAGCATAAAAAAAGAATTAAGTTTATTTCAAAAACCATAGAGATAACCAAGAATGTTTTTTTAGTTACAAATATTTCAAAAAAGAATCCTATACCTGAGGGGAACAAATTTATTCTTAAGCAAAAAAATGGCAGACTCGAGCTGGATGATTTCAACCACGAATTAATCCTGGTTGTTAAAGAAGAAGACGGAGTAGTCCTTTTTTCAGGCTGTTGTCACAGTGGTCTTTTGAATATGATAGAAACTGTAAAAAAGTTATTCAAAGATCAATCAATTAAAGCTGTTATAGGAGGTTTCCATCTAAAATTTCAGCCTGGAAAAGACAATTTGGCAGGAACTGAAAAAGATATTCAAGACATTGCCAAGGAACTCATCAATCAAAAAATTCAGCGAATATATACCGGGCACTGCACAGGGAAAAAAGCATACAGTGTTTTAGAAAAAGTATTAAAAGATCGGATTGGACATCTTTTCACAGGGGCTATCATTCAAACCTGACAATCTTGCTTATTATTTGTATTAGATGGAGATAGGTGATATTGTATTGAAATATTGGATTTATGCAAGGGAGGTAACCAAATGGCCAAATCACAAGATTCGAAAAAAGCTTTGAAGAAAAAACCGTTGAAAACTGCTAAGGAAAAGAAGCAGGCTAAACAGGAAAAGAAGAAAAACAGATAGCTTGGTAACAGGTTATATGTAGATATTGGCGCGATCATTCATAATTAAATTGCAATTTTATTGGTTGTGCACGAGTAGAAAATTGGGGGCAGCTAGCTTAACCCAAGTTCGACAAGGAAAATTCATATATGCAACAATTACAAGCGGTTATAGAAATTAAGCTATATTTTTCCTCACTACATCTTTTCTTGTATTAACTTTTGTTCTTTCTTTAACAAAAGTTTTCATTTTAATACGCCCCAGAGGTTTAAGCTTAAGGTTTAATGCTTTGTATATTTCTGTTTGTTTGATATTGGAGGTATTACAAAGTGGATGGGCTGTGGGTATCTGGATTGAAAAAGGTATCGGTCTTATTGTTCCGGGTTTAGTCCCTCCTCCCATGGGTGACAAGTTATTCATCAGGCAATGTAGAGCTCTTGATTGAAGTTAAGAATAACTGCATGCTTTAAAAAGAAATTTAATTTTTCTTGATTTAGATCAATGGAAACTTAGGTATTTTCTGTTAGGTTTTAATAAAAAACATAAAACAGGAGGAATTAATTATGCACGGCGGATGTTCAGGTGAACATGAATCAAGAAAAGGAATTGTCGATAAAATCAGGATGATGGGTTTTAATAAAAGTCCTTTGCAAGCTCCCCTGAAGAGTTAGTTTTGAAACTATGGTAATAAAACGAAATTTGTAGTATTCGAATACTGTTAAGGAAGTCCTTTAAGTATGGACAGACAAACAGAAAGGGTGTTGCATATTTGATTGAAAATAACATGGTTTCAATGCAGGCACAGATCCTGGTCGTTGATGACGATGAAGCCATCAGGGATGCCTTAAAGGTAATTCTTGAGGATGATTATGATGTTGTCTGTGTGGATAGCGGATACAAGGCAATTGAAGCTATAAAAACCAAGGTGTTTGACCTTATTTTTTTGGACATTGTAATGCCTGAAATGGATGGGATTGAAACCCTGAGACGAATCAAGGCCCATGACAAAAACCTTGATATTATTATGATTTCTGCCGTGGATCGTGCCCAGGAAGCTGCGGATTCCATTAAGTATGGTGCTTATGATTATATTACAAAACCATTTGATCATGAAATCATATTAAACCGGCTGGAAAAAGTTCTGCTAAAACGAAACCTTGTAAAAGAAGTCAGTTTTCATAGATCCAAGGCTGCTTCTGAATTATGGCATAGCAAAATCATCAGTAAATCAAAAAATATGGCTATTGTTTTTGATCTGGTGGCAAAAGTTGCTAAGACATCGAGCAATGTTATGATCACAGGAGAAAGTGGAACTGGAAAAGAGTTGATCGCCAGAGCAGTCCATGATGCAAGCTTGCGCGAAGGCAAGCCTTTTGTTGCCATTAATTGTGCGGCTATACCGGCAGAACTAATGGAAGCAGAATTGTTCGGTCATGAAAAAGGAGCTTTTACAGGAGCCCATAAACATACCTTGGGTAAATTTGAATATGCCCACCATGGTACAATTTTTTTAGACGAAGTTTCCTGCTTGAAACCTGAGTTCCAGGCAAAGCTGCTAAGATTTATCCAGGAACGGGAATTTACACGGGTGGGCAGCCATCGTACAATTAAAGTGGATGTCAGAATTATCGCTGCCACAAATACCAGCCTAGATGAGATGGTAAAAGAAAATTTGTTCAGAGATGACCTCTATTTCAGGCTCAATGTGGTTCCAATCTTACTGCCGCCTCTTCGAACCCGAAAAGGAGATGTCCCACTTCTGGCAGATTTCTTCCTGGACAAGCTTAATCGCCAAATGAATAAAGATGTAAAAGGTTTTACACCGGATGCGATTACTGTGCTGGAGACCTATCCCTGGCCCGGGAATATTCGCGAGTTGGAAAATCTTATCGAACGAATGGTTGTGTTAGGGTCAGAAAACAAATTTATTGATGAAAAAGATCTCCCGTTTGATCTTTTGCTCCATGGAGAAACCATAAAAGGGGCTGATAAAGGTTCCAGAGAAAACAAAGGATTGATCCATGCCCGCCAGTCTTTTGAACATCTTTACATTCTGCGGGCTCTCAAGAATTGCCGCTGGAATCAGACCAAGGCAGCAAATCTTCTTGGTATTCATAGAAATACTCTGATTCAAAAAATGAAGGCTTTGAATCTTACAAGGGATTAAAATAATCGCTAATGTTGTTTCCTTGGCAGGCTAATTGAAAAACAACTGCCCTTATTTTTTTCGCTTTTTGCTTTGATCTGTCCCCCATGTTCGGAGACCACCTTATGTGAGATGGCAAGCCCAAGGCCGGTTCCCTTAGTTTTGGTGGTAAAAAACGGATTGAAAATATTTTCTGCCAGCTCCGGAGAAAACCCATTACCGGTATCCTGGAAATTTATAATTATCTGACTATTATTACAGGATGTATGAATGGAAATCACTCCGCCGCTGGGCATTGCCTGGGCAGCATTCTGCATAAGGTTTATAAACACTTTTACAAGCTGATCTGCATCTGCCATGACGCTGGGTAGGTCATCTTGATTTTCCCATTGGCAGTCTATGTTATTGGCCATAAAGTGGGCTTCCATCAATTCAACACTTTGTAGTAGCAACTCCCGGATATCTGTCAGTTTAAAATAATATTTTGGAAGCCTTGATAATTCTAAGAGCTCTTCTATTAAAGTATTGAGGCGGTTGATTTCTCTGGGAACAGTTCTTTGAAATTTTTCCAGGAAATCAGGGTTTTTAATTTTTTTCGGCAGCAATGCCACATAGGTTTTGATGGCAGAAAGGGGATTTCGAATTTCATGGGCCATGCCGGCTGCCAAGGTTCCCAGGTCTGCAAGTCTCTGAGTCTGGCGGATTTCAGCTTCAAGTTTTTTAAAAGCAGTAATATCATTGAGGTTGAATATTATCTGTCTTGGGGTTTTTTGATCCGATTCAAGTACGCCTGTGCCTGTCAAGATCACTCGAGTCTCTTCTTTCTTTTGCAGATGGATTTCGTGTTGGTTTTTACCTGAAGGATTTTCAAGGGATTGTTGTATGTAGTCCGCAAACGGCTTGTCCTTATTAAAAAGCTCTAGGACATTATTACCTTTTACGATATGGTCGTGATGGATATCTAAAATAGTACGGGCAGCGGGATTGACAGCCATAACAACTCCATCCATATCAACTGCCAGAAGTCCGTCATTCATTGTGTCTAAAATTTTCTCGGTATATTGCTGCAATTGCTTGATTTTTTTGAGCTGGTTTTCTAATTGCTGTTTCTGAGTAAGGATTTCCTGGATCATGAAGGAAAAGTTGTATGCCAGAATCTCCACTTCATCCCGGGTATGAATTGAAATTTTTTGTTCTAAGTTGCCCTGAGCCGCTTCAATTGTAGCTTTGACCAAGGTTCCCAGGGGTCTTGTAACTCTTTGGGCTGCCCAGTTGGATGTCAGGATGCCAATTGCAAGAGCCACTATTCCAAGGATTAGAATACTCCAAAGAGTCTGGCTAATCTGCTGGTGCATCAGCTCAAGGGATAAGCAAACTCTAATGGTTCCCCACCGATTTTCTGAATTGGGTAGATATACAGGCACCGCTATGTCCATGGCAGAAGTGCTGCCGGATTGAGGGACATTCACTGAAATCAAAGGTCCTTTTACCCTAAGAGCACTCAGACTTAGATTGTCAGTCAAGATTTTGTTCTGGAGATCAGGTCTACGGCTGTACCCAGCTACTCTCCCTTCCTTGTCATGGATTATCACATAAAGGATGTCGGGATTACTTACTGCCTGATTGGCAAGTTTCTCTAGAGCAACATAGTTATAAGTGATCAGGGGATCAACAGAGATGGCAGCAAGATTATTTGCAATGGCCAGCCCTTGTTTTTCAATCTTTGCCCTGATGGTCTGGGTTTGAAGTGTCCCTAGAATCACAGCAAGAGTGGTCAGTAAAAGCAGTAGCATAATTGAGGTGATAAAGATAAATCGGTAACGCAGAGAAACAAATCCGGTTTTTTTCTTTATTTGTTCTTTACCAATGGATAAACCCTTAGGTTTTTTTAATTGGAGCAATCTTCTCCTTTCTAACTATTCAGTTGCCTTGTTGGGATTTGTCCAACCAAACCTGGTTAAGCGACATGGTATGAGCTCCCAGTGCACTTACTTTCACGGATTTAACATAAGATTGATAAACCCGATCCACACTCATGTAAAAAAGAGGAATCAGGGGGGCAGACTTCAATATTGTCCCTTCGATCTTCTGATATTCCTTTGCCCGCTTAACCGGGCCTGCAATTCTTCTTGCATTTGAAAGCATATTATCCAGATTTTCATCCTTAAGATTCATGAAATTGGTGGGTGAATCAGAAGCAAAAAGGGAATATAAAAAGCTGTCCGGGTCAGGCATGTCCGCAAACCAGGCATATCGATATATCTGAACAGAATCTGACCTTAGATAGGTTTCAAATTTTTCCCAGCCAGTAATATATTTTATTCTGACTTTTATGCCTATTGCGGACCAGAATTTTTTTATCATTATCATTTCCTGCTCTACTCTGGGAGTTTTAAAGGCAGAAACAATTTCCAGCTCAGGCTGATTTTCCAATGCGTGGCTAAAGGATTGATCCAAATACTTGCGGGCAAGATCTGGATTGTTATTATCTATTTTGGTCAAGGGGTTATATCCTGGCATACCAGGGGGTAAAATGGTTCTGGCAATTTCAAACTGGCCTTTATAGACTTTATTGACAAATGCCTGGCGGTCAATGGCAATGGAAAGTGCTTTTCGAAGATCAAGATTTGCCAGATTGGGATGTCTAAGATTCATGCCATAAAAAAAAAGACTTAAAGAAGGCCTGTGAATCCATTGTAGCCCCTTTTTATTCGCAAGCTTTTCTTTAACATTACCGTGGACGTACATTTCTTCAAGATTATTATTTTGAAAATCTGCTAACGCTACGGGCACTTTTTTTTCTGAGTAGATTTTGTAATGGATTTCATCAAGAAAAGCAGGTCCGGCAAAATATTCTTTAAACCGCTTAAGACGAATTGATTCTCCCTCCTCCCAGGATGTAAAACTGAATGGACCAGTTCCCACGGGGCGCTTACCAAAATCATTTCCCAGCCTCGTCACCTCTTTTTCAGGAACGATTGCAGCCTGATACATGCCAAGCGCAGTAAGAAATGGCACATAGGATTCTTGAAGACGTATTGTAAAAACTTTCTTATTTTTTATTACCATGCCTGTAACATTTTCCTTGGTTCCATCTCTGTATTCCTTTGCCCCGACTATTTTGAGTAGATGAGGAAGTACGGCAGGCGCCGGTTCTGACCGAAGAAGCCTTTTTATAGAAAAAATCACATCAGCAGAAGTGACAGAGTCTAAGTTATGGAATTGAGCATTTTTTCTCAAAACAAAGCGGTATAATTTGCCTTCTTCTTTTACCTGCCATGTCTCTGCCAGAGCTGGTAAAATAGACAGGTAGTGATCAAACCGAACAAGTCCGTCAAAGAGCTGTTTCACTATAGATACACCATATTGATCTTGAACATAGGCAGGGTCAATAGAGGCAGGGTTATTCCACAAAGGCGCTCGGTAAATCCCACCTTGGATAAACATCGGCTCGGATAAATTGGTTTGATTTGTTTCTTCCTGATTTGAACAACTTGACAGGACAGCCAGATTTAAAAATAAAAAACTAGAAAAAAAAAGTAGAAATAGCCCTGAGTACTTCATCTGTTCTCCTTACGCAACAAATATCTCAAAAGGAGAAAATTTACCATATAGGCAATTTATATGCAAGTGTCCAAGCTTTAATAAAAATCAAAAAATAGTGGCGTATAAATAAAGTAAAAAACACGGTTTAGTTGAAACCGTGTTTTTTTACTGCTATAAAAATAAGCACTCGCGTTTCTTAACTTCTAGAAAGGACCACCACCACCGCAAGCTAAGAGAGGCATTGCATATCCAACAACCAAAACACCAATTACAAGTATTCTTACCATTAATTTTTTCATCATTGTTCTCCTTTACTTTGTTGTTAAGTTAATAAATACGATACAATTATCGTTCTGTTGAATATTGATATTGCAAACCAGGGACCAATATTTTTTTTATAGTAAAGTATTTTATAATACCTTGAAATTATAGGGTTATTTCGCAGTGCAAACAAATAGTGTAAAAAATATTTCCTGTAAGATGCACACCTTAATGTGCAGGCAGAATCGCAAAATGTGAAAAATTTGTTCCTCCTCTTTTTTTAATTGTTTTCAATATTGTTGAGTCATGCTTTACATATTCTGCACATAAATATATGCAAAATGTCTCTATTTGTATGCATCAATTTATCCACTTCAATTTCAGGTAGTTATGAATCTTTTAATCTTTATTGATAAAGACTGCGCCCATAAACTTGTGCATTTTTATAGAACTCCTATTCATTCCGTCAAGATTAAAACTATTTTTATGCTATAAATTCAAGTACTTAATTGAGTATTAAATGGAAAAGTTGTCTGGCACAATCATTGCTTTTGTTAATATATGGTTTTTTAGCAATTCGAGCACATGGGGAAAATATTGTATTATTAACACGAGATTTTTTAGTATCCACCAAACTGTAGCGTCCGGAACATTGCCAGTTTGTAGATTATTTTTCATAAACAATTAAGGTTAGATACCTGTATTAATAAATTTTTCACTTTTATAGCAGGCAAATAAAGTTTATGCGCCATGATATCAGAGAGTTGACACAGATTAAGCAGGAAAATATTCGATTGAAGCAACAGCTTCAACAGTCGCAAAAGATGGAGGCAATTGGTGTACTTGCAAGCGGCATTGCCCATGATTTCAATAATATCCTTCACCCTATCATTGGCAGTCTCGAAATTCTGATTGCAGATACTATTTCTGAACAAAAACTTCAAAAAGCCCTTAAAAATATTCTCAAGGGTGCTAACAGGGCCAGTGGACTGGTGAAACAGATTCTCAGTTTCAGTCACAAGAAAGATTCTGAGGTAAGTTCTATTAAAATGCAGCATCTTGTTAAAGAAGTATTAAAATTAAGCAGGGCAAGTCTGCCTGCAACAATCAAGATTACCCAGGCTATTAACAATGATTGCGGTCCGGTTATGGCAGACCCCACTAATATTTATCAAATTGCCATGAACCTGATTACCAATGCTGCGTCTGCAATGGAACATGATGGAGGGATTCTTGATGTTACGCTAAATGAGGTTATAGTTACCAAAGAAACCAATGAAGAGTTGAATCTGAACCCTGGTGCTTACGTCTGCTTGAGTGTTGCTGATACCGGACCTGGAGTGGACGCATCTATCATAAACAAAATATTCGATCCTTATTTTACAACCAAAAGAACAGGAACAGGACTTGGACTTTCTGTTGTTTCTGATATTGTAAAAAAATATGGGGGAGAAATCCGCTTTACTAGTAATATTGGTAAGGGAAGTCTTTTCCGGGCTTACATCCCCAGAAGTTTTGTTCCTTTTTACACTCCGTCATCCAGAAATGACAAGCAAAAAGATTTGTATGGTTTTGGATCAATCCTTTTTGTAGATGATGATCCCTATATTGTAGATATCCAGAAAGAGACTTTTAAACGGTATGGGTACAGTGTCACATCTTTTGTCAGCAGCCTTGATGCGCTGGATAAATTTAAAGCCGCCCCGGAAATTTTTGATATTGTCATATGTGATATGGCAATGCCTGACATGACAGGTCTGGCGTTGGCAATGAATATCAAGCAGATCAGACCTGAGATTCCTGTCATCGTATGTACAGGTTATAGTGAACAAATTAACAAAGATAATTATGGTGATAAAGGAATTGATGGTTTTTTAATGAAACCTGTAAAAAGTAATGAAGCTTTAAAATTACTACACCAGCTTTTAGGTAACATTAGAAATCAGGTGTGAATTGTCTTGACTCTCCCGACATGCCCATCTTCCAGGCGAACCTTGATTCCATGATGGTGATTGGCTGAATTGGTCAGGATATCCTTGACAATTCCTTTGGTTAGCTTTCCAGTTTTTTGATCCTGCTTTAATACAATGGAAACTTTTAAGCCGGCTAAAATATCAATTCTTTTTGTTCCGTCATTCATTTAGGGATTCCTTTTATATTATGGTTTTTCTGCAAGCCAGATTGTGTGCCTGCTGTTTTTTTTTGATTTGCGGGCTCGTATGCTTTTGGTTTGCACCTGAAATCCCACCTGTTTCAGGCGACGGGTGAATGCTTCATCATCATTTGAGGACCATATCCCCAAAATCCCTTTGGGGCAAAGAGCAGAAAAGGATTTTTTTAGACCTGCTTTATTGTAAAGGCGGTCATTGGTTTTTTGGGTAAGTCCCTCATGACCATTGTCTACATCAAGCAGTATAACATCCCAGGCTGATTTTTTCTTTCCAATGGTTTTTGCTATATCTTCTACTCTTAAAGTTACTCGTGGATTATCTAATGGCATTCCGGCAAGGTGTCCTAAGTGTTCTCTATTCCATTTGGCTACAGCGGGAATCAGCTCAGATACAGTGATTAATGTATCTGGTTCTGATTGCTTTATCGCTGCAGCCAGAGTATATCCCATGCCAAGCCCTCCAATGAGAATCTTCAGGTTTGATTTTTCAACACGATTACAGGTAAGCTCAGCCAATGCATCTTCAGAACCATGGAGACGGCTGTTCATAAGCTCTGTGTCAAGAGTTCGAATTGAGAACTCAGAGCCCCGTCTCCTTAGTGTTACTTCTCCTTTATGCCCGGGGATTTTTGCCCGGTCTATCTCTTCCCATGGAATCATACTACATAGTATATTGTTAATTTAGATCATGCAACTCTGATCAATTTGAAAAACCCCCATCATTTTTTAGGGCGGAAGATTGGAGGAATAGTACCTGCAACAGGTTCATAATACTGGTAAAGAGTTTTTTCTTTTAGCAATTCATCTACCTGGCGCTGGATTGCCAGGCGTTCTTCGTTGTGCATCCATTTATTCCAGCTTTCAAGGGAGTCCCAGGAGCTTATGATAAGAAATTCATTTTTACGCTCTAGACAACTGAAGGTTTGAGAGGTGAGAAACCCTGGCTGAACCGTTGCTTTGGACCTGAGTTGTATTAGTAAAGGGGCTAACTGACTTGTAATAGTTTCGCTTTTTAATGTTCGTTTGATAAAAATTGTAACTGCCATGCTGTCCTCCTTTTTTTTACAATTGTTGCCATTTTTTACAACTACTGTATTGATAAAAAAGTTTTGGCACAGACTGTGCAACAAAATCAATTGAAAGGTAATGGAGTTGTGGAGATTGGCAACCAGTTTACAAGATAGGTTCAGTTCGATGATATAACATTTTCAGTTTATCAAGTTTTTCAATTTAGATCAATGAATTATTTTAACCCTGTCCGTAAGTCCATTTTTCAAACGAATTTTTGTCTCATGAGGATGCATTGCAGAAACTCTTATTGCTTTTGCCTTGTAAATAGTCTATCAAAAAAGAATAGTACATGGATAGTTTAAAACCCTTTGACTGAAATTCATATCATAAGGAGAGGTGCATGGCAGATAGTACGTTCAGAATAATGGATGCGATGGATGCATTAGATGACGGAATCTATGTAGTCAATGAAAATTTTTCAGTAGAATACATGAATAAATACATGAAAGAAATATTTGGAGATGGTATTGGGAAAAAGTGTCACTTGGTTATAAACAGCTCAGATGAGCCATGTCCTTGGTGTAAAAATCATAAGGTTTTTAAAAATAATGAGAGTTGGAGCTATGAAATTTTTATTGAATCTATCGGGCGAAACTTTAGTGTTGTTGATCATCCGGTTTCAAACAGGGATGGCACCCGATCAAAACTTACAATATATAAGGATCTGTCTCACGAGCTTGCCCAGAAAGCTCAGTTAAAATTTTCAGAAGATAATTATAAACGGTTATTTGCTCATGCCGGGTGTGGTGTTTTTACCAGCAGTAAGTACGGACGATTTTTGGATGTCAACCCGGCTTTGCTGATAATTCTGGGGTATGACAATAAAGAAGAGTTTTTATCTCTTGATCTTGCACGGGACGTGTATATGAATCCGACTGCCAGAAAACATTATATGGAAGCCATTGAAAAAGAAGGTGGTGTTATAGATTATGAAGTAGAATGGAAAAAAAAGGACGGCTCCATTGTTGATATCCTTCTGACCAGCAATGTCAGGTACAACACTAAAAACCAAATTCTTGGATACGAAGGGATTGTTGTAGACCAAACTCAACGAAAGACAATTGAGAATCAACTTAGAAAAGCCCATGATTTTTTAGATAAAATAATTGCATGTTCTCCTAATGCCATTATGGCAATGGACTTAAAAGGGAAGATCATGCTTTGGAATATAGGAGCTGAAGAAGCGTTTGGTTGGAAAGCTTTTGAAGTCATAGGGAAAATGAGTATTCAGGAGGTTTACTCAAGAGAAATTGCTATAGAAGTTATGAAGATGATAAGGGCTGACGATTTCGGTGGTAAGGGAAGACTGAATTCATATCCTTTAAAGTTTGAGAAAGGAAATGGCGAGATCATGGATGGTAACTTGTCCGCAAGTATTCTTTATGATGAGAATAATGTTGAAATAGCCACGGTGGCTCTTTTTGTGGATTTAAAAGATAGGCTAAAAGTTGAGCGCCAGTTAGGTGAAGCACGGCAGCATTTGCTTCAATCTGAAAAATTGGCAGCTATGGGGAGATTGACTTCTCAGATTGCCCATGAATTAAATAACCCCTTGTTTGGTATAATGAACACCTTAGAGCTGATGAAAACAGAAATTTCTCCCCAGAATAAAAGAAGAAGATTGTTGGATATGTCTTTGTCTGAAACTATGCGTCTGGCAGACATGCTTAAAAAAATGCTTTCTTTTTCAAAACCTGACCAGGAAGAAAAAGCAAAACTTGATATTAATACCTTGTTAGATGAATTGCTGATGTTGTATGAGAAAAGGCTCAAGGAAAACAGTATAAAGTTGAAAGTGTCTATGACTGAAAATCCAGGGATTATTCTGGCATCAAAAGACCAGTTAAGACAGGTCTTTATTAATTTATTTTCCAATGCTATGGATGCTATGCCAGACGGTGGAGCTTTGGAGGTGATTACATCAGTGGCTGGTTCAAATTTGCAGATTTTGGTGTCTGATACCGGCATGGGCATAAAAACAGAACATATTGAAAAAATATTTGATTCGTTTTTTACAACCAAAACAGAAAGCATTAAAGGTGTGGGCTTAGGGCTTTCTGTATGTTATGGGTTTATTAAAGAACATGGTGGAGATATAAGCGTTCGAAGTAAGGAAGGTAAAGGGACATCCTTTCTTGTTCAACTGCCCCTGATTGCTGAATGAACTAAAAAATTTTTTTTAAAAAAATTCTGATAGACGAATTCATGTCAAATCAGCCCGGGATAGTGTTTCGTCATTTTGATATAGTTATTATAGTTATTTTAATAATTATAATTAAAAAAAGTACTTGACAACATGAAAAAACTCTAATAACTATAATAAGTATAATTTCATGACTCTAAACAAGGGGGGCATTATGGAAGATACCTTAACAGTTTTTACAGCAAGTAAACATTGCAATGTTTCGTCAAAAACCATTATTAATTGGGTGGAATCCGGTCATATTAAGGCATATAAGACTGTTGGCGGTCATCGCAGGATAAAAAAAGGTGATTTGGAAACCTTTATGAGGGATCAGGGAATTCCTATTCCTGCAGAGGAAGATAAAAGTAATAGGAAGAAAATTCTTGTAGTTGATGATGACATGATCATTGTAGAATCCATTGTCCAGGCTCTTGAGGAGGCCAAATTTAACTATGAGGTGCTTTCCGCTGCAGATGGTTTTGAAGCAGGATTGCAAGTCAATCATTTTAACCCTGATCTTTTGATTCTGGATATTATGATGCCGGATATAAAAGGGTATGAGGTTTGTAAGAAAATTAAAACAAATGAGGAAACAAAACATATAAAGATCATTGTTTTATCGGCATATCTGGACGATGAAAAATTTCAGCAGATGAAGGATAATGGTGCAGATGTTTGTTTTTCTAAGCCATTGCCTCTGTCCCAGCTTAAAGAAGAAGTGGCAAAATTACTTGGACTAAAATAGGAGGAGGCAGATCATGAATTTAAAAGAAGCATTAGAAAAAAAGAGATTTGTCGTAACATCTGAAATACAGGCTCCTCTTGGTGATGAAGATCCGGAAGAGCTTATTGAAAATTTAAAAAAGATACGTGGCCGTGTGGATGGAGTATCTGTCTCTGAAGTTGAATTAGAGGGTGTTGTAGGTGACAACATTAAAACCTGTGACCTTTTAAAAAAAAATCGGTTCAATGCTATTTATCAGACAACAACAAGAGATAAAAACAGATTCCAGCTCCAAAAGGACCTGACTCTTGCCCATGAAAGCGGTGTTGAAAATTTACTTGTTTTTACAGAAGATTACAGAATTTCCGGAGACACACTTCAAGAATCCATGTTTTTTCATGTGGATTCAGGAAAACTTGCATCAGTTTTGGATCACATGAAAGAAGGGCAGACCATTGACGGTCAGGAAATGTCTGAGAGGGTTAACTTTGTTCTGGGGTCAGGGGTTGAAACACCATGGGGAAAAAATGTTCCCCGGCGTGGTATGGAAGAAATGGAAGACATGATGAATGTGGGTACAGGATATTTTCTCACCAATCCAATATTTGATCTTGATCAATTCGAGCGATTTATGAACCAGGTAGGGACTTTTAATGTTCCAGTTATAGCAGAGGTTATGATTCTAAGGACAGCTGGGATGGGAAAATTTTTAAACCGTCACTTTAAGTCAGGGCTTGTTCCCGACTGGGTGATAAAAAAATTAATGCAAGCACCTGATAAAACCAAAGCAAGCATTGAATTGTTTGCAGATACTGTAAACAGCCTTAAAGATCTCTGCCAGGGCGTTCATATTATCACCATTGGCGGTGAGGAGAAATTAGGGCAATATCTTAATGCAGCTAAATTGAGATGAGGGAGAGTTTTAAAATGGAAGACGCGATTAAGATTGATGAGCTTGTGCCTGAATTTAAAGATGAGATTTTGGCAAAAATACCAGATGCCAACTTTGATCTTTGTCTGACATGCGGTACATGTACAGGGGGCTGTGCAGCTTCTGAATTGTTTGACATGGACCCAAGGAAGCTAATACGAATGCTTAATATGGGTATGGATGATGAGGTAAAGAAAGGTAATTGGATGTGGGTTTGCAGCATGTGCGCTCGTTGTCAGAGTGTGTGCCCCATGAATATTGCTATACCAAAACTTATTTTCAATATCCGGGCTAGCGTGGAAAGGAGTAAACGTCCGAAAGGGATTCTTGGTTCATGCGATCTGCACATAAAGACGGGAAGTGCTATGGGAGCCAAAAAGGAAGATTTTGAATTTACGGTACTGGATATGGCTGAAGAAATTAGAGAAACCCAATCAGACTTTGAGGATTTACAGGTGTCTGTGGACCGGGTTGGCGCACATATGGTATTAAATCAGAATTCAAGAGAACCTGTTACAGAACCCGAAGAGATGGGGCCATTATGGAAAGTCCTTCATGCAGTTGGAGCAGATTGGACTTACCCTTCTGTTATGTGGGCAGGTGAAAATTATTGTATGTTTATGGCTGATGATGAGGGCTGGAGATATATAATGGAGGAGTTTGTTCACCATGTGGATAATACCTTAAAAAGTCCCTTTGTGGTAAATACCGAGTGAGGTCATTCATACTTTGCAATCCTGGAAGGATTGAGAAAATTTAAAATACCTCATAAGTTTGAATTCACAACTATTATCGAACTTTATGCCCAATGGATAAAAGAGGGCAAGCTTAAAGTAAACTCTGACTGGAATAAAGATTTAGGTGTAAAGTTTACGATTCAGGACCCCTGCAATATTGGAAGAAAAAGCGGGTCCAATAAAATTGTAGATGATTTAAGATTTGTAATTAAAACAGTGGTTGGCGAAGAAAATTTTATTGACACCGTACCCAACAGAGATAACAATTATTGTTGTGGTGGAGGCGGTGGAGCTTTGCAGGCTGGATTCCCGGATCAGAGAAGAGCCTACGGCAGAACTAAATTCAATCAGATCATGGCAACTGGTGCAAGTTACGTGATTGCTCCTTGTCATAATTGTCACGGACAGATTGAAGATATTGGAGAACATTATGGTGCTGATTACCATGTAGTGCATTTATGGACCATAATTTGTCTTGCTATGGGGGTGTTAGGAGAAGATGAACGAACTTATCTTGGACCGGATTTGGCCGAGGTAGGTCTATAAGTGTCGGATTATAAATAAGGAGAGATCCAAATGACCAAAAATGCTAAAGGATCGGTAATGGTCGTAGGTGCTGGCATTGCAGGGATACAGGCTTCCCTGGACCTTGCTGATTCTGGTTATTATGTATATCTGTTAGATAAAAATAGTGCCATTGGTGGCACAATGGCTCAACTTGACAAAACCTTTCCTACAAATGACTGCTCCATGTGTATTATTTCTCCAAAGCTTGTTGAAGCAGGAAGACATCTTAATGTTGAGCTTCTGAACATGACTCAGGTTGAGGAAGTAACAGGTGAGCAAGGGGATTTTAAGGTAAGAATCAAACAGGAAGCAAGATATATTGATCTTGATAAATGTACTGCCTGTGGGGAGTGCGCTAAGATCTGTCCTGTTGAACTTCCAAACGAGTTTGATGAGGAGTTAGGAGAAAGAAAAGCAGCTTTTAAATTATATCCCCAGGCAATGCCTTCTGGATTTGTCATTCAGAAAAAAGATAAAGCCCCGTGTCGCCTGACCTGTCCTGCCGGACTTAATGTCCAGGGATATGTTCAGATGGTAAAAGAGGGCAAATATAAAGAATCTCTGGAAATTATCATGGAACAGCTTCCTTTACCCGGAACACTTGGACGGATCTGTCCCCATGAATGTGAAGATGCTTGCCGACGATGCGAAGTTGATGAACCCATTGCAATCAGGGATTTAAAACGTCTTGCAGCAGATAAATTTGACCCCAGAGATGTTGAAATTAAGTGTGCGGAAAAGATTGGCAAAAAAGTTGCCATTATCGGCTCGGGTCCGGCAGGACTTGCAGCAGCCTATCATCTGGCAAAACAAGGTGTTGATTCTATTATTTATGAAGCTTTGTCCAAAACAGGCGGAATGTTAAGAGTTGGTATTCCTGATCATCGTCTGCCTCCCGAAGTTCTTGACAGGGATATAGAAGTTATAACCAATCTTGGAGTAGAGATAAAGGTGAATACCGCTCTTGGTAAGGATTTTACAGTGGATTCCTTAATGAAAGATGGCCATGATGCTGTATTTCTCGCCATGGGAGCCCACAAAGGTATTGGACTTGGTATTGAAGGTGAAGATTTTGATGGTGTCCGCCAGGGTGTTGATTATTTAAGAGAACTAAATCTTACAGGAAAAACTAAAACAGGTGAAAATGTTGCTATTATTGGTGGCGGTAATGTTGCCATTGACGTAGCAAGAGCGGCTATGAGACTTGGTGCAAAAAAGGCAACAATTCTATATCGTCGTACACGTAAAGAAATGCCGGCCTGGGAAGAAGAGATTTGTGCAGCTGAGGATGAAGGTGTTGAAATTATTTACCTTGCAGCACCTCAAATAGTGCTTGAAGACAATGGTAATGTTACAGGTTTAAGAGTTTTGAAGATGGAACTTGGTGAGCCTGATTCTTCCGGCAGAAGAAGACCTGTTCCAATTCCTGGAAGTGAATATGACCTTGAAATAGATCAATTGATTCCTGCCATTGGACAGCGTCCTGATATTTCATCCATTGAAAGTCAGAATGATATTAAGATTTCAAAATGGTCAACAACTGAAGTAAATCCTATAACCTTTGAGACAGACAAAAAAGGTGTGTTTGCCGGTGGTGATTTGCAGACAGGACCTAGTGTTGCTATTGGTGCAATTGCAGCAGGTATGGAGGCTGCAATTTCCATTGCAAGATATCTTAAAGGTGAAGATATGATGGCGGGCAGGGAAAAAGCATCTGTCGAGAACCCTGAATATTTGCCTGTTTCGGAAAATATGCTTGAGGAAGCCCGCTATAAAATGCCTGAGCTTGAGCTTGAAAAAAGAGCAGGTAATTTTAGTGAGGTCGAGCTTGGATATGGAGAAGAAGAGGGAAAAAAAGAAGCAGCTCGATGTTTAAATTGCGGCTATTGCTCTGAATGTATGCAATGTGTTGATGCATGCCTTGCTAATGCAGTTGATCATTGTATGGAAGAAAAAGAGCAGGTTCTTGAAGTTGGAGCAATTATACTCTCGCCCGGATTTACACCATTTGATCCATCTGACTATACAGCCTTTTGTTACGGGCACAGCCCTAATGTTATGACAAGTCTTGAGTTCGAAAGAATCTTGTCAGCATCTGGTCCCTATGGCGGGCACCTGGTCAGACCTTCTGATAATGTTGAGCCTAAAAAGATTGCCTGGCTGCAATGCGTTGGCTCAAGAGATATTAACAAGGGAGATCATGCCTATTGTTCAGGCGTTTGCTGTATGTATGCAAATAAGCAGGCTGTAATTGCAAAAGAGCATAGCGGTGATAGCCTTGATACAGCAATCTTTTTTATGGACATGAGAACCCATGGAAAGGATTTTGATAAATACAATATCAGGGCACAGGATAACAGTGGTGTAAGATTTATCAGATCAAGAATTCATTCTGTTTTCCCTGAACCTGGAGATAAATATAGACTGGTTTATGCTACAGAAGCAGGCTCCATGGCAGAAGAGATATTTGACATGGTTGTTCTTTCAATTGGTTTATCACCATTGGAAGGTGGAAAAGAACTTGCAGATAAAATGGGCATTGAATTAAATAGCCATGGATTTGCAAAAACAAATAATCTTTCTCCAATATCAACAACCAGAGATGGTATATATGTCTGCGGAACCTTTCAGGAACCAAAAGATATTCCAGCATCTGTAATGGAAGCATCTGCAGCAGCAGCCACAGCTTCCATGTCTTTATCAGAGGGCAGATGGTCAATGACTAAGACAAAAGAGCTACCTCCTGAAAATGATTTTTCAGGCATGAAGCCACGCATAGGTGTCTTTGTCTGCAATTGTGGTATTAATATTGGTGGTGTTGCAGATGTCCCCGCAGTAAGGGATTATGCGGCGACTTTACCCTATGTTGTTCATGTTGAGGATAATCTTTTTACCTGTTCTCAGGATGCTCAGGAGCATATAAAAGATGTAATAAAAAAGAATGAAATAAACCGTGTAGTAGTTGCAGCCTGTTCTCCAAGAACACATGAACCCCTGTTTCAGGAAACAATAAGGGATGTAGGTCTAAATAAGTATCTTTTTGAAATGGCAAATATCAGAGATCAGAATACCTGGGTTCATATGCAGGAGCCTGAAAAAGCTACCCAAAAAGCCAAAGATCTTGTGCGTATGGCAGTTGGAAAAGCAGCTCTTATAGAACCATTGCATCAGGTAAGTCTTGATATTCAAAAAGCTTTAGTTGTAGTCGGAGGCGGTGTAGCAGGTATGGAAGCTGCCATTGCTGCCGTTGAGCAGGGAGTTGATGTTCATCTGATAGAAAAAGCCGGAGTTCTTGGAGGTATTGCATTGAGTCTTAATGCTACCTGGTTGGGAGAATCGATTCAAGACTATCTAAGTGACCTTGTTAAAAGAACAATGGATACAGAAAAGATCAACCTTCACCTGAATGCGCAAGTTGCATCAACCACAGGTTCCATTGGTAATTTTGTTACCACTATTAAAGTAAATGAAGGCAGCGATAAAGTAACCATTGAACATGGTGCTGCAATTATAGCTACTGGTGGAATGGAATATAAACCTAATGAATATCTCTATGGAGACCATCCGGATGTATTGACTCATTTGGATATGGATGCAGCCATAAGAGATGAAGATGATAGAATAAGCAAGGCAAAATCAGTAGTCTTTGTTCAATGTGTTGGATCACGAAACGAGGAAAATCCATATTGCAGTAAAGTCTGCTGTACACACAGCCTTAAAAGTGCTCTTGCTTTAAAGGAAAAAAGCAGCAGAACAAAAGTCTATGTGATTTACAGAGACATCAGGTCATATGGTTTCAGGGAAGATCTATATCAGGAAGCGAGACAAAAAGGTGTTCTTTTTATTCGTTATGATCTTGAAAAGATGCCTGAACTTAGAAAAGATGGTGATGGACAATTAGAATTTAATATTGTCGACCATGTTCTCCAGATACCTCTTCGCATCAATCCTGACCTGGTAGTTTTGGCGTCCAGTATTGTTCCGGGCGAGAATAAGGATCTTTTTGAAAAGTTTAAAGTACCTGTGAATGCGGAAGGTTTTCTTGTGGAAGCCCATGCTAAGTTAAGACCTGTTGATTTTGCATCAGATGGTCTTTTTGTTGCAGGTCTTGCTCATTATCCAAAACCCATAGAAGAAAGCATTGCCCAGGCGAGAGCAGCAGTTGCACGAGCTATGACAATTCTTTCTAAAGATTCATTAATGGTTGGAGGAGTAGTCGCAGAAGTTACACCGGAAAAGTGTGCGGTTTGCCTGACCTGTGTGAGGACATGTCCATATGATATACCTTATATCCATGAAGATGGATATGCCATGATTTCGGCATCAGAATGTCATGGATGTGGTGCATGTGTGGCTGAATGTCCTGGAAAAGCAATTAAACTGAATAATTTTACAGATCAGCAGATAATAGCAAAAACTGATGCTCTTTTTGAAACAGCATCATAAATGGAGGTCAAACATGAATAAGGCTATGACTCAAGACTTTGAACCAAGAGTAATTGCGTTTTGCTGTCAATACTGAGCTTATGCAGCCGGGGACCTGGCAGGTTCCATGAGACTCTCTTATCCTGCGAATGTGAAAATAATTCAGGTGCCATGCACCGGCAGGGTGGATATTATCCATCTTCTAAACGCCATTGAGGATGGAGCAGACGGTGTATATGTTGCAGGATGCCTGGAAGGCGAATGTCACTATATTTCAGGGAATCTTAAAGCAAGAAGAAAAGTTGAATATGTTCAAAAAACCCTTAAAGAACTCGGTATAGAACCTGAAAGGGTTGCCATGTACAATCTTTCTTCTGCACAGGGTGCAAGATTTGCTGAGATTGCAAATGAAGTGGTGACAAAAATTAAAGAACTCGGGCCAACGCCTGTAACAAATAAAAAGCAAAATAATGCAGCATAAAAATGAATCGAATAACTATAAAGAGGTGAACAATGATAGTTGCGGATCGCAAGTCTCTTGAAGAGATACTGGAGATGGTTGAGGATTGTAAAAAGATTCTTATTGTCGGATGTAAAGGGTGTGTTACAGTCTGTAATGTTGGAGGTGTCAAAGAAGTAGAAATTTTGTCATCATCTTTGAAAATAGCCAGAAAAAAAGCAGGCATAGAGATTGAAATTGATATGCATACCCTGGAAAGACAATGTGATAACGAGTACATAGAACAGATCAAAGAGACTGTAAACGATTATGATGCTGTTGTTTCAATGGCATGCGGTGTAGGTCCTCAGTTTCTTTCAGAAATGTACAAGGACCAAAAGTTTTTCCCAGCGTTGGATACAACATTTTTTGGTGGGGCAACAGAGCATGGAGTCTGGGAAGAAAGATGCGCAGGCTGCGGAACATGTATTATACATAAATATGATGGATTGTGTCCTGTAGCAAGATGTGCAAAAAGTCTGCTTCATGGACCATGCGGCGGATCATCCAACAGTGCCTGTGAAATATCAAAAGATACAGAGTGTGTCTGGGATTCCATCGTTAGAAAAAAAATGGAACAGGGCAGGCTTGAAGATCTCCTTGGCGTAACCGAGGCAAGAGACTGGAGAAGTGCCAGAGACGGCGGTCCGAGGAGAAGTATAAGAGAAGAACTTGTTCAGGGTAACATATAAAAAGGGGAGAGACAAAATGAGTGAACTTAAATCAGGGAGTAATCTTGAAAAGGTTCTAAATGCAGGTCATTTTGCTTTTACAGGAGAATGTGGGCCACCAAAAGGCGCTAATGTAGAACATCTTGTTGAAAAATTTAAATTCCTTAAAGGCAATGTGGATGCAGTAAATATTACAGATAACCAGACTGCTGTGGTAAGGATGTCAAGTATGGCAGCTTCAGCTCTTATGGTCCAGGAGGGAATGGAGCCAAATTTTCAAATGGTTTGTCGTGACCGCAACAGACTTGCTATAATGTCAGATATATTAGGTGCCTATGCTCTTGGTATTAGAAATATGCTCTGTCTTTCAGGAGATCACCAGACTTTTGGAAATCATCCTGAAGCCAAAAATGTTCATGATATTGACTCCATGCAGCTCATAAGACTTGTAAAAACTATGAGAGAAGGCAAGTTCATGAATGGCGATGATATTGATGTAGCTCCAAAAATGTTTATCGGAGCAGCATGTAATCCCTTTGCCGATCCTTATGAATTTAGAGTCCACAGACTTGCCAACAAAATAGAAGCAGGAGCAGACTTTATTCAGACTCAGTGTATATTTAACATGGAAAAATTCAGAGATTTCATGAAAAAAGTAGTAGACATGGGTCTCCATGAAAAATGCTATATCCTGGCAGGTGTTACACCCATGAAAAACGCTGGCATGGCAAATTTCATGTCAAAATTTGTACCGGGTATGGATATTCCAGATGATCTAATCAAACGTCTTAAAAGCGTTGATAAAAAAGATCAATCAGAAGAAGGAATCAAATTTGCTTTGGAACAGGTAGAAGAATTTAAAGGAATGGAAGGTGTGGCAGGAGTTCACATGATGGCAATCGAATGGGAACATATGGTCCCGGAAATAGCCAAAAGAGCAGGAGTCCTTCCAAGACCTCAAGTATAAAATAAACTATCTGTTAACCCAGCCCCAAAATTTAGAGGCTGGGTCAGGGCTTCTTGACAAAAAACATCCCCCGTTCTATAGTTGTCAAAGATACAAGAGAATCTTCTTTTGAGAAAAGATTATAGAAAATAAAATTTACTCAGAATGGATAATATTCTCTTTAATTTCAAGCTGTTATAATTGCCCCTGCACATAACCGACAGAGCGGAGCTGTGTTTTGGAGATTTTTGGTGAAACTTCAGTCATATAATATGTTGATTATTAAACAAAATCGGGTTATAGACACAATCATTGCGACTGGAATAATAAAATGATGGAAAACTTTTTTTAAAAAGGCCAAACTGCTTGGTATAATATTTGCGCAACAAACCTTATGGACGATAAAAAAACAACTTTTTTAAAACAAAACAGCATGAAAAAAACAGACAAAACCAGTTTATTGTCTTACCAGGACTACCCAAAGGAACCGGTAATCATCGATAACCTTTCCATGAAATTCATGAGGCAGTCGAAGTTTATACCTTTGAAAGTAAAAGATGATATTCTGCATATTGCCATGGCCGATCCTAAGGACTCTCCTGTTTTTGATGCCTTAAATATTGCCTATGGGTATGAAATTAATGTGTACAAAGGTAGGGAAGAGGATATTCTCGAAGCCATTGAAAGATTATACGGCGCAGGAAGCCAGTCCATGGAGATGATTATAGAGGAGGCAGGCAAAGACATTTATGACATTTCACCTGGAAAAGAAAATGATGTTGACCACCTGAGGGACCTTGCTTCAGAAGCTCCGATTATTCGGCTGGTAAACAAGATTATTCTAAATGCAACAGAACTTAAAGCAAGTGATATACATTTAGAGCCTTTTGAAAACGAATTTAAAGTAAGATATCGGATAGACGGTGTTTTGCATAATGCCGAATCACCTCCATGGAGCCTTCAGGCAGCAGTTATTTCCAGGGTCAAGATAATGGCTAAGCTTGACATTGCAGAAAGGCGATTGCCTCAGGACGGAAGGATCAAGCTTAAGATTGCAGACAAGGCGATAGATTTCAGGGTTTCTACAATTCCTACTCTTTTGGGAGAAAGCCTGGTAATGAGAATACTCGACAGGGATACACTGGTTCTTGATTTGCAGAAATTAGGTTTCCCTGATGACATCCTTCCCAGATACATTAATTTGATATCCCAGCCCTATGGCATGATACTTGTTACAGGCCCAACAGGGAGCGGGAAAACATCAACGCTCTATACTACCCTTGCAAAGATAAATTCCCCTGAAAATAAAATTATTACACTTGAAGATCCTGTAGAATACCAGTTGAGAGGTATCAACCAGATACAGGTAAATCCGAAAATCGGCATGACTTTTTCAGGAGGCCTGCGTTCCATTGTCCGCCAGGACCCTGACATTATCCTGATAGGAGAAATTAGAGACAGGGAGACGGCTGAAATCGCCATTCAATCGGCCCTTACCGGTCATCTTTTGTTCAGTACTCTGCACACAAACGATGCAGCAGGCGCCATAACACGGCTCCTGGATATGGGCGTTGAGCATTTTCTTTTAAGCTCCACCCTTTTAGGTGTCCTTGCTCAAAGGCTGGTCAGGATAATCTGCCCTGCCTGTAAAGAACGGATTGAACCTGATGAAAAACTTTTGAAATCAATGAAACTTAGCCCAAAAGAAATTTCAAAAATAAAGTTTTACATCGGAAAAAAGTGCGAAGAATGCAGGCATACCGGGTTTAAGGGAAGAACAGCCATTTTTGAATATCTTTCTGTGGATGGCAATATCAGAAATGAAATTAACAGCCGGTCGAGTACGGAGAGAATCAAAGAAATGGCAATAGAAAGGGGAATGACAACTTTAAGGCAGGATGGATGGCGAAAGGTAATACAGGGGGTTACAACCATTTCAGAAGTGCTCAGGGTTACATTGGAAATTTAAAATGCCGTTATATTCATACAAAGCAACCGACACTTCAGGTAAAATCATTAAAGGCTCCCTGAATGTGCCGGATGAAAAGGGGGTGGCAGCAAGGCTTCACAGCATGGACTATATTCCGATCAGGATCGGCCCGCCGGGGAAAGAACGCATAAGCCTTGACTTTGACCTGTCAAAAAGGGTCGGGGCTATTTTCAAAAATTCTTTTACTAAAGATGTATTGACCTTTACCCAGGACCTGGTCGCTTTGCTTGAAGCCGGTCTTCCTGTAGATAAAGCACTTTCGATACTTGCCGGCGTAACTGAAACGGACGGATTCAAAGAGATTATAAAAGATATCTTAAAGAGCATTCAGGGCGGCAGTTACCTTTCGGATGCGCTTGCAAAGTACCCTGTAGTCTTTTCAAGTTTTTATGTAAATATGATTAAAGCCGGTGAGGCAGGCGGCATTTTGGATAATGTTTTAAACAGGCTGGGCGTTTTCCTTGAAAGCGCCCAGGAGCTTAGGGATTATATAAAGGCCGCCATGGTTTACCCTGCTTTTCTCGCTTTTGTAGGCGGGATTTCAATCATTATCCTTTTGACCTTTGTGATACCTAAATTTTCCGTTATTTTTTCAGATATGGGCCAGACCATCCCGCTTTCCACCAGGTTTCTGCTCGGGTTTAGCGAAATTTTAAGAGTATACTGGTGGGCCATTATAGGTGTATCAGCGGCGGGTTATTTATTTCTTCGCCGATATGCAGGAACACGGGCCGGACGTATAAAGATAGATAAGTATAAAATACAGTTTCCTGTCAGTGGGGAACTTGTCAAAAAAATAGAAACGGCAAAGTTTGCAAGAACTCTGGGTACATTGATGAAAAGCGGTGTTCCAATATTGCAGGCTCTTTTGCTGGTTAAAGACATTATAGGCAATCGGGTAATTGCAAAATCAATTGAAGATATTTACGAAAGAGTAAAAAAAGGAGAAAGCCTCTCAAAGCCTGTGAGCGACAGCGGAGTATTTCCTTCCCTTGCAATAGAGATGATTACTGTTGGAGAAGAGACAGGCAAACTTGACGAAATGCTGCTTAAGGTTGCAGATAATTACGAAAAAATTGTAAGAAACATGGTTAAAAAATTTATCAGCTTATTAGAGCCTGCCATGATTCTTGTCATGGGACTTGTTGTGGGCTTTATTGTTATTTCCATGCTTATGGCCATATTCAGTATTAATGAAATGCCGTTTTAAGTCATATCCATTTTAACTGGCTTGATCTGATGAGGGAGTTATTTATGAAAAATAAAAGAAGAAAAGAACACGGGTTCACATTGATTGAACTATTGATAGTTATGGTCATTCTGGGTTTGCTTGCTGCCCTGGTTGGTCCGCGAATGTTCGGCAAAGTGGGAAAAGCAAAGCAAAAGGCAGCCAAAGCCCAGATATCCCTTTTTGAGACGTCTCTGGATACTTACAGACTTGATATCGGCAAGTACCCGACAACTGATCACGGGCTTAAAGCGCTCAGGGTAAAGCCGGATGACATGGAAAAGTGGGACGGGCCCTATCTTCCAAAGGACATACCCGCTGATCCCTGGGGGAACGAATATGTTTACATATCTCCCGGCGAGCAAGGGGATTTCGATATAATTTCCATGGGCGCGGACGGAAATCAGGGCGGCGAAGGGGAAGATATGGATATTGCAAGCTGGAAAGATATAGGGAAATGATTCTGATCCGACCATACCCGGGTCTGAGATTGACAAACCGGGGTTTCACACTCCTGGAACTTCTGGTTGTTCTTATTATCATCAGTCTGATGGCGGTACTGGTTGCGCCCAATCTGGCAGGTTTTTTGTCCGGTATGAATTTAAAAACCGCTGCCAAAAAGATTTCGGCGGCTTTAAGGTATGCACAAAGCCGGGCAATATCTGAAAAGGTAACCTGTACTGCATACTTTGATTTTGAAAAAAGTATGCTTTTTGTTTTAACTGTTGGTGGATTGCCGGATGAAATCGACCCGAAGCTTTCAGACAAAGATACGGCAAAGACGGAAAAAGCAAAAACTTACTATCTGCCTGACGGAATCCGGTTTGAAAAATGTATATTACAAGAAGATGAATTCGATTCGGGCATTTTCAAGATCGTTTTTTTCCCAGGGGGCGGGAATACCGGCGGGGCTGTGATACTTGTTGATGACCGGGAAAAGAAGTGCAAAATCAGTGTAGATTTTATCACAGGCGGGGTGAAGCTTATAGTTTCATAAAAGCAGGAGTCATGGGCAGGAAGATCAGGATGGGAAAAAAACGACATCACAGAAGCAACGGATTTACACTTATTGAAGTCCTGACTGCCATGATGATACTGGCAGTATCATTTGTGGTACTTTTGCAGCTCTTTTCCGGCGGTTTACGGACAGGCAGATTAACAGATGATTATACTCGTGCGATACTACATGCGAGAGAAAAAATGGAAGAAATTCTTCTTTTTGAAAAATCGGGCTCTGATGAACAGGAAGGTGAATTTGAAGACGGTTTCAAATGGAAAACTGAGATTGTTCGTGTCGAAAATACAGAAGCGGAAGCGGCGAAAATGTCCCTTAATTCTTTTAACGTAAAAGTTGAAGTTACCTGGTTTGAAGGGAGTCGGAAAAAACATTTTGAAATAAATTCACTGAAAATTTCTGTTACTGAACAGTACTGAAGTAAAAATAAAGTCGCAAAAACAATGAATCATGATAAAGACAACGGTTTTACTCTTTTAGAACTTCTAATATCAATGACCATAATTTCGATAATTGTGGTTATCATATTTGGTGCGTTCAGGGTTGGAGTCCGGGCATGGGAAAAAGGAGAGCAGAATGTACACATTCACCAGCGACTCCGCATCGGTCTGGATCTTGTAAAACAACAACTGGCCTCTATATGTTCTCGAAAGATAATGGACGGAGGCAAACAACCATTTTATTTAAAAGGTGACGACAAAACAATGGAGTTTGTATCTCTTGTCTCCATGATTCCCGGAAATGAGTCCGGCATGGTTTTTACCAGATATATTATAAAAAACGAATATGAAACAGAAACCGACAGGCTTTTGTTTTATGAGAAAAAAATCGTTCTTCCTGATAGGGACACTCGTATTAATCCGGATGATGAAGATTTCTATGAAATAATTTCCGGTGTACACGAAATCTCGTTTGAGTATCTTAATGATATATCCGGTGGAGAAGCATCAAACTGGTTCCAGTTATGGAATCAGGGTGTTAAATTTCCAATGGCTGTCAGGATTATCATTAAAAAGGATAAGGGAGCAACGCCTGTTTATATTATTGCACGGATTGAGCAGGGAGCGCCTGTATGATTAACAACATTAAAAATGAGACTGGCATTGCCTTGTTTCTTGTGTTGTGGGTTCTTACGCTCCTTACGGTTATAGCAGGTGAATTTTGCTATGTTATGAGAACAGAGGCAAATTGCACCCTTAACTTTAAAGAAAAGACGCAGGCATACTATATTGCTGAAGCAGGACTGAATAGGGCAATCTTCGAATTGATAAAGAATGATGTTTTGCCTTTAAAGGGAGAATCTTTATTTAATGAAACAAAAGTGCAGGAGCTCGTTCCCAGGTGGAAATATAACACGGATATTCCTGAGGTTTCCTTTGCACAGGGCAGTTACAAGGTAAAAATCGGAAACGAAAGCGGAAAGGTTAATATCAACAGGGCCAACAAACCTCTCATAAGGATACTGTTGAATGCTTTTGAAATAGATGCCCATGAGAAAGATGTAATCATCGATTCTATTATTGACTGGCGTGATAAAGACACTTTTCATGGCTTAAACGGCGCAGAAGATGATTATTATCGCGCCTTGCCCGAACCTTATGAATGCAAGGATGGAGATTTTGACTCGCCGGAAGAACTGCTGCTGGTCAGAGGGGTTACGCAAGAAATGTTTTATGGCGGGCTTCAGGACATGGTCACGGTTTTTCAGGGCTATAGAAGTAAAATAAGAAGAGGGCGTGGGAGAAAGCGTTTTAATTATAACCAAATAAATATTAATGCCGCATCAGCGAAAATGTTAAGATCACTTCCACAAATGTCCGATGATCTCGTTGATGCAATTATAGAATACAGGAAAGAAGAAGATTTCAAGTCAATGACCGACCTGCTTGCTATTGTCGGTGCCGATGTATATACGCAGATACTTCAGTATTTAACCTTGAAAAAATCTTATTATTATACTATAGATTCAATTGGAAAAATAAAGGACAGTAATATAAAAGAAAGTATTCAGGCTCTGGTTATAATAGATAAAAAGCTTGTTGAAGGATATAGCATTGTATATTGGTTGGACAGGGTAAAGCAATATCCAGCACTTAATGATCAGTATCCGGAGAAAGAAAGAACGAAGGATGGCCCAAAACTTTTGAACATTTGAACATTTTAAGGCGTGTCAGGAGATTTATTTTGCTTTTTCAAACCAGTATCGGCATTTATATAAAAGAAGACTGTATCACCATCGTATGCCTGAAAGGTTCATTTAAAGGGGTAAAACTTGCTGCGTGTAAAATTCATTCTCTGGAAAATGAAATCCCGTTAAAAGAGAGACTTAAAATCATCAGAGACCTTACCAAAGATTTTATTAAACAAAACAAAATAGCTTCACCGAATATTTTCTTAGGCATACCCAGAGAGCTGACAATTTTCAGGAATATTGAGTTTCCCCTTGCAGTAAAGGAAAATCTACGTTCAACGATGACCTATGAAATGGAAAAATACATTCCTATATCCGTGGATAATATTTACTTTGACTGTCAGGTCGTTACCGAAGATAAAACAGGCAACCGGCTGGGAGTACTTCTGGTTGCTGCAAAAAAGGAAACAATTTCTCCTTTTCTGGAGCTTGCAGAACTTCTTGGAAACGGAATATCCGGCATAGAGATATGTTCAACCGCTATGGCAAACTATTTTTCATCTGATCCTGAAACTGCTTCAGAAAAAGAATACGCTTTTATATATCCTGATAATGGCAGCCTGGAACTTTGTATCATCAAGGAAAAATTACTTGCCTATTCAGTGTTAATCCGGGCTGAGGGGGATGGTAAGGATATCCCCGGTTTTATCATGGAAAAGTTGAAGCCGTTTATAGCTGCCCGTGGAAAGGAAGAAGACACTCTTAAGCTTGTATATTGCGCCGCTTCCTCTGAAAACGGGCTCCTTGAACAACTTAAGGCTGAAGATGATATTGATGCATATCCTGTCAAGCTTTCAGGTACAGGCATTCCATCCTGCGATTTGTTGCCAGCGTTCGGACTTGCTCTTAAAGGCTTGAGAAAGGTGCCGGCAAAGATAAACCTTCTTCCACAGCATTTGCGAAAAAAGCTCAATAAAAACGCCTACTATCTGATGATTGTTCTGGCAGGCCTTGCCATTTTAACCTGTCTTATATGGGGAGGAAGCCGGTTAATGCGGCAAAGGTTTATTTTAAACAGCCTTAACGCCGAAATAAAAGTCCTTGTTTCAGAAGCTGAAAATATTGACCGGATTAAGGCAAGATCCAGGGAGATCGGAGACCGAATCGATTATCTCAATACAGTTTTACTCGGCAAGGTTCCGTTCATTGATTTACTAAGAGAACTCAGCCGCATAATTCCTGAGAGCGCATGGATTCAAAACCTCAAATATTCCGATAACGGACTACAGCTTGACGGGCATGCCGCTTCTGCATCCGAACTGATACCACTGCTTGAAGATTCGCCTCTCTTTGAAGAGGCAGGTTTTTTATCTACTATTACAAAAGGCAATGACGGGAAGGAAAAATTTAAAATAGGGCTTAAAATAAGCTCACAACATTGATAGATTTCTTTATGCTAAGTTATTTTAAAAAAGCCCGGAATTATTTGTTTGAGCTACGGTTAAGTAAAGAAAGAAAATATATCTTAATCGTCGGTGGAGCTTTGCTCTTTGTAGGCCTTTTGTATCGCGGTTCCCCTTTTTTCTTTGATATTTTTTCAGGAAGTGAAGAAATAGCCGTTAAAACCAGGAAGCTCATAAAATACCGTCAGGCTGTCCAGGTGCAAAATAAACTGGAAGAAACTTTAAGAGTACTCAACCAAACCCTGGCACGTGCGGAATCGAGTCTCCTGGTCGGTGATACCCCTGCTCTTTGTGCGGTTGATATACAGAACATTTTAAACGAGATTGCAAACAGCACCAAAATAGAAATAAAAACCATGCTGGTCCTGAAACCAAAGCAGAAAAAAGAAATGAAATACATGAGCATTTCTGTGAAATTTTTTATCAGCTCCACAATCGAACAGCTGAAAGGGGCTCTTTACAGGATTGCATCTTCACCCAAAAAAATGAAAGTAAAAGATATCGAAATCAGGACGGGTGGAAGAAATAAGGACCAGGTGGAACAGATCGATTCAACAATCACAGTCGTTGGATTCATGAAAGAAAGAGATCCTTCAGCACCCGAACACGATGAGATTACTCGCAAAGCTATGGAAGAACCGCTGAAGGGAAACGAAAAGGATAATTTTCAGACCGGTGAAATGGAAACAGGAAAAACAGAGAAGAAAAAACTTAAGGGAAGAAGAGGACGAGGCAGGGGCCTGCTCAAAGTTGAGAATAAAACGGAGTAATCAGAAGACCCTAACCAGGACAAGATGCTCGATGCTGGATAAAATGAGGAACATCTTTTGGAGCTTCAATGCCTTCTTTGTTCTTAACAATGAACGTTGAACCCTGAACCTGTGAACGGTTACAAAGTATTAATATGTTTTCAAAAACCATAATAATAAATATAATCCTGGCACTTTTAATCATTTTCTTGGGAATCAGGATTTACGGAGTCTGGTCAAAGGGAGACGAAGCCTTTACAGGAACAGAGGTGACTGAAAATCAGGAACAAAGAGTCGAAACAGAGGTGGTAAGAAAAAGGGTTGTAAAAAGGATGATGCCGCCGGAATCTTCTTACAATGTCGTGGTGGACAAGGTTCTCTTTTTTCCCAAAAGAGTGGTCGCCGAGGCTAAAAAACTTGAAGCCCTGATTGAGCCTGAAGTTAAGCCTGAAGTTAAGCCTGCTAAGATAACCGAACAAATGATCGCCCTGCTCGGAATCGTTATCATGGGGAAAGAAAAACAAGCCCTGCTGAAAAGCCAGCACATGGAAGAGCATGAAAAAAATGGTAAGTGGGTGAAGATTGGAGATAAAGTCAATAATTACATGGTCGTTGACATCCTACAGGACAAAGTCCTATTTAAAGAAGGCGATCAGATCTATGAAGTCCTTATACATAGAAAAGACGAAAGGTCTGACAGCCGGATCAATATACAGTTCAAAGGAAAAAGTAAGCCTGATGAAAAAATATAAAGTTACAAAGCAAACTGTTGGCATTATCCTATTTTCAGCTTTTTTATTTCTTTACGGGTGTGCAGGGAAAAAAAATCTGGTTGTGGAAGAACAACCTTTATCTGAAACAAATGAAGTTGTCGAACTTTCTGAGAAAGCTCCTGCGCCGGATGAAATAAACCTCTTAAAAGAAAATGTAGAAGAAAAAGCACTTATTACGCCGCCTGCACTTCTACTTCGGGAAATAAAAAAGTATAAAAAAGATCAAAAGGTCGATGAATCCGCCCCTTATTTTAAGGATAAGGAAAAACCTGTAGAAATCGAACAAGCAGTTAATGCTGATGAAATATTGGCACCCAAAGAGCCGCCAGGCGATGAAACTGCCCACTCTTTACCGCAAATGAAAAAATCGGTTACAAAGACCGGAGATGTCGTTCTTAATTTTGACAAGGCGGATCTTAACGAAGTAATCAAAACAATGGCCGGTTTGCTGAAGATAAACTATATTATCGGTCAGGAGGTCCAGGGAAGGGTAACGATTAACACTGTTGGTATGCTCAGAAAAGAAGATCTTTTCCCGGTATTTTTTCAAATACTCGAAGCAAACGGCTTGACTGCGGTCAAAGAGGGCAGTCTTTACAAGATTGTCAAAATAAAGCAGGCCATAAGGATGTCGATTCCTTCACGGTTCGGTCGTGAGGACGAAGGGACGTTGTCCGGTGAAAACATAATTATGCAGATCATTCCGCTCAAAAACATTTCCGCAGCGGAAATGACACAGGTTTTGAAGCCTTTTATATCAACCGAAGGGACAATTATTTCGCACAAGGATTCGAACACTCTCCTTATGGTAGATAAAAACATCAATATCATAAAAGCGCTGAAGCTGGTAGAAGTATTCGATGTGGATATATTTAAAAATGTAAACCACAGGTTTTTTCTCATTAAAAATATAGATGTCGGAGAAATGTTAAAACTTTTAAATGATATTATGTCGGCTTACCAGGATTTTTCAAAGGCGAAGCTGAAATTAATTGGTATCAGCAGGCTAAACACGATTCTTGCCGTGAGCAGAAATCCGGGACTTTTCGACAAGCTGGAAAGTTTTATTCGCCAACTCGACATTCCAGGTGACAGTATATCCGAACCGAACATTTATGTTTATTCTGTAAAAAACGGAGAAGCTTCCGAACTGGCTACTCTTTTAACCAGTGTCATAAGTGATCAGAGCGGATCCGACGGTGATAGACAGGACGTTGGCGAGAAAGTCCAGGGGGCTATACCCAGAAACCCTTTTGCAAAAGAAATAAAAGAAACAAAAGGAATACAAGAAACAAAGGAAGAAAAAATTGTCGTTACCAGAAGAAAAACGGCAAAACTTAATTCAGGTACAATGAAAGGCAAGATCAATATCATACCCGACACGATAAGAAACGCGCTGATAATTAAGGCTGTCCCTTCAGATTATCGTACCATTTACAGTATTTTAGATCGTATAGACGTACTTCCAAGGCAGGTGCTTATTAGTGTGACTATTGCGGAGATCACTCTGGATGATTCCAGCAAGCTTGGTGTTGAATGGTCCTATATCAAGGGTAACAGCAAACTGACTTCCAACCTTCTGGAGGCTAACGTTAGCAGCTCAGGCTTAACGTTTACAGTAGGAATGATTGACAGGTGGTCTTCCATCCTTGAAGCTCTTGCCACTGAAAACAAAGTAAACATCCTTTCTTCTCCCAGCGTCCTTGCATCCGACAATAAAGAAGCAAAAATAGATATTTCGACCGAGATTCCAGTTGCAAGCTCACAGTATCAGCATGATTCCGATAGTAGTGCTGTTATCGAAACCTCAATAGAATACAGAAATACAGGAGTGATTCTGTCCGTTACGCCACATATCAATGAGCGGGGTCTGGTTAGCATGGATATCAACCAGGAAGTCAGCGAGCAGAGCCAGAATATTCTTGTTGGAGACAAGGAGTATCCATCCTTTTTTAAAAGAAGTGTGCTTACATCCCTTACTGTAAATGATGGTCAAACGATTGCCATAGGTGGACTGATCAGGGAAACAAAATCAGACGGAACTTCCGGAATTCCGCTGCTCAGCCGTATTCCCATTATAGGTTTTTTGTTTGGCAGAGACACAAAATCCCTCTCCAAGACAGAACTTATTATCCTTATTACGCCGCGGGTTATCACCAGCCTTGAAGATGTTGACACAGTTACGCAGGAATTTAAAAGGAAAACCAGAAACGCCATGAAGTTTATAGAATAAGCACTGATGGTTTCGTAAAAAGCTACTTTTTATGAGAATTGTTTTTTAAGCATCATAAAAAAAACAACTATGCGACCGATTAAAAAAGAAGCCATCTATCGGCACAAAATAACCACCATTAAAAATTGTAAATTGTTCAAGCAGCTTCCCCCTCTGAAGAGGTTTAAATAAATCAGCAAAAAGAGGTTCAAGCTCAGTTGATGGGATAGAATCGACAACTGCCCTCATCTGAGTTTCTTTTGGGATAGATTTTACGCCAAATAATGTTTGTAGATTGTTTTTATGCACTGCCCTGTGTAATCGTTTTTGAAATTGGTTAATAGACGGATCCTGAAAAATGATAACCCCTATCCAAGTTCATCTTAAAATATAGGATATCATAATTTTTAATAAAAATATAGTTTTATTGTTTAATAAATTCAATGAGTTATAAAATAATTTGCCTAATCTGATATTTTATTATCAGTTTTTGGTCGAAACTAAGAGATTACGAAAAATAAATATTCGATTCACCGAAATCCTTTAGCTTTAAAGCTTATTACACTTCAGCGAGAATTGCTGAATTTTAAATAATAATGAAAAAGAGCACTATGAAACAAAGGGTAATTATAGAGACGAAAATCTGGGTTTTTATTATTATTACCGTAAGTATACTTTGTTACTGTAATATATATAAAAATGAGTTGTTGTTTGACGACTTGCCTGCAATAACAGAGAACGAGGCAACAAGACCCCCTATCGATCTTTATAAGATCTTTTTTACGTCAAGCTGGTGGACTGAAAAAGAATCCAGAGATGTTAAAGGATACCGGCCATTAACAACCTTATCTTTTTCCGTTAATAGAGCTATTCATGGCTTATCTGCTGGAGGCTATCATGCAGGCAATGTAGCAATCCATGTTGCTAATTCTGTGCTTATCTATTTTATTATTTTTTTAGTATTCAAAAGGAAGTTATTAGCCGGCATAACCTCAATTATTTTCGCAACACATCCATTGCATACAGAGGCCGTGGCAGGAATAGTTGCACGAGCGGACGAACTTGCCGCCTTTTTTGTTTTACTGGCTCTTTTAAGCTATATAAAAGCGTGGCAATTTAACTTTCCGAAAAGTATCTTATTTCTTTATCTGTCTTTCCTGTGCCTGCTTGCGGGCCTGGCATCAAAGGAAAGCGCTGCTTGCTTTTTCCTTATCATTATTGTGTATGAGTTATGTATCAATTACTTTCCGCTAAAAGGAAAAGGAGAAATAGATACAAAGATTATAACCACAAAAGTTGTTGTCCTGGTACTCTTCATCCTTATTACTCTGGTTTATATTTTCTGGTGGCGGACTTTTATCACCGGACAATTTGGCGATATAGTCATTAAAGATGCCGCCACACCGTCCGGTCTTTTGCATAACAGGCCTGTTATCTGGAGACTGACTGCATTTAAAGCTTTTGCTTATTATATAAAACTGTTATTTTATCCTGTTAAACTTTCCGGTGATTATTTATTTAACCAAATCCCACTTACCAACCAGATTAGCGATCCTTTAGTTCTAACGGGCTTGATCCTTTTTGTTGGGTTATTATGTCTCGGGTTTTGGGCATTATTTAAGGGCCATACCGTTGTCGCATTTGGTGTTTTATTTCTTTACGCAGCTTACGCACCTGTATCAAACTTTATAGTTCCTATCGGTACGCTTGTTGGGGAAAGACTCTTTTATTTACCTTCCTTGGGTTTTTGTCTCGTCATTGCCCTTATTTGTGAATTTATATTTAACCTTCTTAAAAGAAAAACTTCGCCTGAAACGGCCAATCCGGTTATAATACTGATTCTTGCAGTTATAATAGCAGGCTATGGATATAGAACCATCGATCGAAATAGAGACTGGAAAAATCCGTATGTATTTTTTAGTAAAACCAGCAGAACTTCTCCAGGAAGTGCAGTATCTCATTATAGCACTGCCGTTGCGTTTCTTATGATGATTGAAGATCAGCGATATATAGAAAGATGGATGACTCCGGATGAAATACAGGAGCTAAAAGCAAAAAAATTTAAAGGCAGGCTTTTTCTTGTTAAAAGTGGTTTTAAAAGCATATCAAGAGCAATAGAAATTACAAAAGAAAATCCAAAAGCTGAGTATCTTAATGTCTATGGTGCATTGCTGACTATAGATGAAAAGTTCGAAAAAGCCAGGCAGGTATTAAAAGAAGCAATCAAGAAAGACCCATATTTGCTGGATGCAAAAATAACTCTGGCGGTAACATACCTCAGGCTGGCCTCAAAACTAAAAAAAAAAAATAGTTACAAATCATCAATTCTGGTAAAAAAATATCTGGTCGAATCTGTTAAATATTTACAAGAAGCAAAAGACCAGCACGGGGATTTAACATCAAAAAATTTCGGGGACCTGTTAAAAATATACTTAAATCTTTCCATTGCCAATCAACAGTTGGGAAATTTTGACAGCGCATTAGAAAGTATTAACAATGCACTTGTATGTATTAATAGATACGTGGGAAAAATGGATTTGGATACATTTATTACAGGAAGAGTTTATTTGATCAAAGCAAGCATTCTGGCTGACAGGAAAGATTTTAAAGGTGCTATTACTATGTTGTCTAAAGCAAAATTGGCTGGATTCCCACGATTTCGACGTTATGCCCTGAAAATGAAGCAGTTTAAGCCCTTGCAAAGATACCACGGATTTCAAGAGCTCGTGAAATAAAGGATGGAACATAATTTCATGTCAGAAAAAATAGCTATCTGTCTTCCCACCTATAACGAAGCTAATAATATATCTTTAGTCATTGATGATGTTTTAGGAGTCCTGCCGGATGCTTATATACTTGTAATTGACGACAATTCTCCTGATGGTACAGGAAAAATTGCTGAACGGATAGCAAATGGTAATCCAAAAATATCTGTACTGCACCGCCCAAAAAAAGAAGGATTAGGGCCTGCGTATATTGATGGATTTGCTTTAGTGCTTTCGTTGAAAAATATTCAACTGATCGTTCAAATGGATGCAGATCTTTCTCATCCTGCAAAATATCTTGTTGATATGATAAGGGCATCTGAAAAATCAGATCTTGTCATCGGTTCGCGTTATGTTTCCGGAGGAAGCGTTCAGAACTGGGAAATTGTGCGAAAAATGATAAGCCGGTTCGGGTCATTTTATGCCCGCATGTGGCTCAAGCTGCCTGTTTCCGATTTAACCAGTGGGTTTAAAATCTGGAATAGAAATCTTCTTGAAAAAGTTATTCATCATTCAATCACTTCAAATGGTTATGTTTTTCAGATTGAAACAACATATGCAGCGTATCGTCTCGGCGCAACTATAAAAGAAATACCATTTATGTTCGTTAATCGTAATGCAAATAAAAGCAAGATGACTGCGGAAATTGCGTTTGAAGCAATCTGGCGGATCCCCGTTATAGGTCTGCATGGTCGGCAAAGCCCGCTAATTTTATGACCACAGTGTGGGAACAGGAAAACCGTCATTTTTCTTCTCCAAAAGACCGTTTTAATTCGGCAAAACATCAAAAAATGCCCTAAATCTTACGATGTTAATTCGGGAAAAATTATGATAGTATTGTGGTAAATCACAGCTAAATCACACAAAAAAGAGGGTCTCTCAGGCATAGCGCCTGAGAGACCCTCTTAATATATCGACTTATCAGAACATAGTTTTTACTGCCCTAAAGGTCAGAAACTAAATTCACAGCTATTCGGTGAAACAGAGGCAGGCTCTGCCGTGGGGGCAACCTGCTAAGGGATAGCCGAATGTGGGGAGCATTGAATAAATGCTTCAAAGGGGGGAGCAAACTATTATATTTGCTCCCCTTTATTTTTGCTCATTTTACCTTTCTCATCATACAAAAATAAAAATCAGGACACCTGTTAATAATATTTGATTCCTTTTGCAATGCCAATTCTTTCAAAACTTCACCAAGATTTCTTCTTAAATTAGCGTATATTAGCTTTTTCCGATATTTCGGAATCCAAATCAGATGGTATTTGCAATCCCATGTTGTATGGTTTAACTTATTATAATTGTTCATCGAAAGTCTCCTATCCTGTGATCTTTGAGCGGTTCACATTATTGGAGACTTTCTTATATTCCTGTAAATGTCAAACTCCGGGAGTCTCCCCGGCAAAGCCGGGGGCTTACCCAATATAGTTAAAAAGTTTACTACATTCCTTATGTTGCTCCAGATTGTCGTCACTCCGGTTTTCACCGGAGTGACGACTTTTTGCGAGAGCGTTAATTTGGAAAAAATACGCAGTATTTTAGTAAATCATTTCCAAAAGTTCGATTTTTCAGGACTAAATATATCCCAAATAGGATAATTAACTCTATCTATTTTTTCACTATGGGTTGCATGTTCCGCATACCACCCTCCAAGCTTATCCAAATTAATTTCCATAAACGGTCCTCTTCGGATAAAAGGAACAGTCACAACTCCATTTTTTGTTCCGGGATTAGAGTTTACTTTAGATACAATACCTACCGTTGGACGGAATGAAAGATAATTTTCACCACCTGTATTGGTATACTGAACATGCGCATGCCCAGCGTCAATTTTAAATATTCCATGATCTTCCTTTAATATCATTTTTAAATAACTTATAGGCAATAGTTCTTTTTCGTAAAAGGCGATTTTTGCATCGTTAACATCAGCCCCGACAAATAGACTACCACCTTTCCAATACATAGCAGATGGCTCATTTATCCAAGTGGCTGTAGAATTACCGCCATCTAAATAAAGTCTATCTTGATGACCTGAAAATGTCGTAACATCCAATTCGCCGGTTTTTGATAGCGGACTACCCATTGCTATGCCTGTAAATTCGGCCTCAATGGACTCATACCCAAATCGAATGCCCATATCAGCCAATCCCTGTACAATCGTGCTTTGACCAATATATTCGACACTTCCATTAACTTTAGATTGTATGTTTTCGTTTATATAACCTTTTTCACATGCATAACGATAGCTCTCTATAACAGCAGCGCCTCCAACTGCAATTGGTACTACATATTTTGCTGCAAAAGCGGCGACTGCAGTAGCAGAAGGTAAAGCTGGTAATGCAAAATTCCCATCAGGATCGACATACATCAACGGATTATTATTACAATAAACATAATTATCCCCCATGGCATCCGGGCTGATGAATCTGCCGAGGGCGGGATCGTAGTACCTGGCGCCGTAGTAGTACAGGCCGGTTGAATCCTGCTCTTTGCCGGTGAACTTGTAGTAAGGCTCATCGCCTGTTCCGGATGAGTAGGCATCCTCTCCGTAGGGCTTGTATCCAAGCCGCCTTATCTCGGTACCGCTTTCGTTTGTTATCCTTGCCGAACCGCCAAGATGATCTGCATGGTAAAAAGTTAACGTACCGCCGTCGTTTTTAGCAATCCTCTGGCCGTTGGCATAGTAATATTTAATTGCAGTGTCGTCTTCAACTTCGTAATACTTGTTTATGTAATAAGTTGTTACGTCGTTTTCTATCTTCTTTACACGGTTGCCTGCATG
>JAGLHT010000109.1 GCA_023143455.1 Desulfobacterales bacterium | reverse complement strand
TGAATGGTTTCAACACCCTTTATTAGTAGGTTTCTTTTTAATATTAAAAGATTAATGTTTTGTTACTATATTATGCAAAACAAATGGTTCTATTTTTTTCCATATTAGCCCAGCCATTGCCTTTTGTTGTTCAGATGTTAGAATTTCTCCTTCCACTACACCACATTCAGAAAATGCATATTTTACTGCATCTGCAAATACACGTTCTTTTTCCATTTGAAAAGATATAGCTTGACCCATTGCCATGATTTTAATCACTGCAGTTTTATAAACTTCAAGATTTAATTTTTCATAGTTGTATGCTGACTCTATCTCAGATAAAGTGAGGTTTAAATCAACATCTAAAGTCAGATTTTCGCCCGTGATTGGATTTAGAGAGTATTGATTATTAAACTCAACATCATTATAGGATCTTGAAAGACAAAGAACAACTCTTTGACAACCAAAGTACTCAACATATCCAAGTAACAATTGAGTAACGGGGTCGCCTTTTACATAAACACAGTGAAAGGGGTTTTTTTCAGGTCTGTTCTTTATTAGGTCTCTTTCATAAAAAAAACCAAAGCAGGCTTCTGCTTTTGAATTTAGCAAATAATTCATAGCATCTTTACAATCTTTGGGGTTGATCCCTGAATCAAAAGCAAGTGATAGAGCTGATTTTACTATAGACCGGCCTGCCTCATCTCCTCCAAAAGAATAGTTAAATTCAATTAAATCATGTGTATATTTGTTTTTAATTATCGCATGATTTTCAATATCATTTAGTGCTTCATCTACCGGGGCTTGAGGGTATTTCCTTTTTACTCCCCTAAGCCTTTTTTTTAATTTACTATATGATCTATCACTGATATCAATCCTTACTCCTGTATCATTTACTACTTCTTTATATCCAGGCGTTACTTGGTCAAAAGTACCATCTTTATTTAAGATTAAGTGTTTTCCTCCAGTCGTTCTGAACTTTTGAGAAGGGACTGCTCCTCTGTCTCTTTTGATGTTAAAAAGTAAACATAGAGAATTTAATTGTTTCGCAAGTTCGGTTTCCCACGCATCACCAGATTTGATATTACATAAATCGCAAATAAAACCCTTAACCTTTTTTTTTCCACCAATAGCATTAGGAATAATGTGTTCTTTGGAGTCGTTGTTTTCAGATATTTCAACATTACATAAGGCACATTTTTTGATAAACATTTTTAATCCCATTCTTTAATTTAGTAGTTATCAAAAAAAATTAATTTTGGTGGCATTTTTTCATAAATTTATAGAAATCACAATCAGCTATATACATAAAAAACTTTTGGATCTAGTGAAAATTTCATCAAGTCAGGAGTCAGAACTACTTAGATAAGCGTTTTATCATCATTGCGGGGCACTAAACAAAAAGCAATTAGCCTGTTCAGCCGTACTAAAACAGGCATTCGATGTTTTTACCTATAAGCAATGAGTGATAAAATGAAGCACTGAACCAGTGTAGACGCTGAAAAAAGGCGCAAAAATTCTAAATACGGGTATTGTATGTTCCTTACAAATGCCACGCCCGACGTACGCGCCCTCTAAATGGACGTGAAATTTCAACTGGTCCCTTCTTTCCAGTCACAAATGGGAACAAGACTGGCGAACTTCCTCGGGTATGAATAGTGTTCCAATATCTCACTGTCTCAGACCAGTAAATAAATAATAGCATGTTCATAATTTCAAAGTCAAACTCGTCTTTAGACCTTTCCGCGAAGCGGTTTAGTTCTTGCATTATCCTTGAGTTTTTGAAAATCTTAAAATTCTGATATTGCCTGCAATTTTACAACAGGAGGATTCTTATTTTTTCGTGGCTTGAGCCTTGGGGTGGTTGTCTGTCTATGAACGTTGAGGACAAAAAGGATCAGGATTTTGATTTGGCAGGCGTTAAAAACCGCAGAGTGTTTGAGGCGTATTTTGCCGAGTTTCTGCGGTTTAGACTGACACAGCAAAATCCCCTTTTTGCTCCGGGTTCATAGACAGACAACCATCCTAAGGCGACAATCTGATAACACATTTAAGTTTAAGGATTATTAAATAACAAGATTTGCAATCAACTCTTTTTCTTCTTTTTCTTCTTAATTTCTATCCAGCTCTCTAATCTTTTCTTCACAACACTTTCATATCCCCGATCAGTAGGCGAATAAAACCGTTCATTCACAATTTCATCAGGAAGATATTCCTGCAAAGTATACCCATCTTTATAATCATGGGAATATTTATAGCCTTTGCCATACCCCATATCTTTCATTAATCCTGTTGGAGCATTTCTGATATGCAGCGGAACAGGAAGATATCCGGTTTGTTTAATTGTAGCTTTTACTTTCTTTGCTGCTGTATAAACAGCATTACTCTTAGGAGCTGTTGCAAGATAAATTGCTGCCTGGAAAAGCGCCTCGTCACCTTCGGGATGTCCTAAAAATCTGAAAGATGCCATAGCATTTAAAGCAACAGTAAGTGCACCCGGATCTGCAATCCCTATATCTTCTGTTGCAAACCTTACCATCCTTCTTATTGTATAAATCGGATCTTCTCCACCCTCTATCATCCTTGCAAGCCAATATATAGCAGCATCAGGATCACTCCCTCTCATACTCTTAATAAATGCAGAAATAAGATTAAAATGCTCCTCACCGGATTTATCGTACCTGATTGCCTTTTTTTGAAGACCGAGTTCAACATCTTCTATCGAAACTAATGATTTACCTGAACAATGAACGGAAATGCTTTCAAGACTTGACAAAGCAACTCTTGCATCTCCCTCAGAAAGGTTTGCTATATGATCAATTGCGTCATCAGAAAACCTTATATTTTTCGAACCTAACCCTCTTTCTTTATCATTAAGCGCACAATTTAAAATCATTTTAATGCTCTCTGAATCAAGAGCTTTTAAACTTAAAACCCTGCACCTTGATACAAGAGCAGGTATAACTTCAAAAGAAGGATTTTCAGTGGTAGCTCCCACAAGAGTTATCACACCATTTTCAACATGGTGCAAAAATGCATCCTGCTGTGCTTTGTTAAA
>JAGLHT010000108.1 GCA_023143455.1 Desulfobacterales bacterium | reverse complement strand
TGGACAAGCCAGTGAGCTAAATATTCGGATATAAAGGGAAAGGGTAAACTGTATGAAAGCAAAAAGAATAAGCAAATCAGTTAAATGCTCAGCAATTATCTTGTTAGCAATATTAACATTATGTATGGGATGTTCATCTATACAGATCAACTCAAAACACTATACATCAGGGCGAATTCTGTTATTACCTCCGCGTGACGTTGTGCAGAATGGAACTCCACACCCTAAAGGAGTCGGGAGTGGTAGTATTTTCCAAGATCGCCTAAAAAGTAGTTTTGCTGGAAGTGTCTTTAATGTTGTTACAACAGGCAATAAAAAATTTAACAATACAGAGATAGCTGACAAAGACATGGCAGTTGAAGAAGCAAAAAGCATGAATGCAGACTATTATCTCCAAATAGTACTTGGGGAATTTCAAAATGCAGCGCCAATGACCTTCCGACCTGACTATGTTCACTTAGACGATGCCATTATGTATGATGTCAAAACTGGAGAGACAGTATGGGCATTGACCAAACCAATATACTTAGAGAAGTCAAATCTTGGCAATCATCTTGGCTTATTAAGTGACCATGCTCAAATAATATCTAAATCAATTATAAAAAATATGAAATAAATCAATTCGAGCCAGCGCGTTAAGTGGATAGCCGCTGACTGAGCCACTTTGCAAAAGTGTTAGAGGATTGAAATTTAATAATTTTAACAAAGTCTCTGGTTGTCCCGGCTACCAGAGACTTCAACGTTATCCAACACAAGATTAATTATCCTTGTGCAGAGTATTAGGAAGCTTAAATTCTTATAGATATCAAAAATATACTTCATTAAAATTATAACTGAATATGTTTGCAAGCAGTTCTCCTGTTTGAAGGTCCAACGAATTTAAATTGTCATATCAAGTTTTGGTTGCATTACAGGCATCTAATGCTGTGTCTGGTTGTCTTTTCTGGAGCATTCGGTTGATATTTTTTGTTTTTAAAAAAAATGTCAACTGGTGGAAGAAAAGATAACCAGATACAGCATGGGTTAAATCAATGCATCAAAATATGTCATATAGTAGACTAAAATTTTTAATAGCAAATATTTAGATTCTTTAAAACTTTTTTACCATGAAACACGAATCCTTGTGTTTATAAACATTTGACAAAGATTTTCACATACTTTATTGTTACCAATCACTTATGAATAATGCTTGGAGGTAATAATTGGAAATATTAATTGATCATGACAAATGCAATTGCAAAAAGATCAGTTTGTGCTCAGCTGTTTGCCCTTATGGGTTTATTTTAAGTAGAAATGAAAACAATCAAATGGAGTTGCTTAAAACTTATAAACAATTTTGTATTAATTGCGGACAATGCGCAAGTATTTGTCCAACTGATGCTATAAGAATTCTTAAAAACAAAGTAAATCCTTTAAAATATGATAAAAAAGCTGGGATTTCAAAAGTTCAGGCTGAGCTATTTCTTAAAACCAGGCGTTCTTCTCGAACATTTAAAAACAAATTAGTCCCCCGTGCTGAGCTTGAAAAAATTCTTTCAATCACAAAGTGGATCCCCACAGCAAGTAATAAACAAAAGCTTAAATGGCTTGTTATTGAATCACCCGATAAAGTTCAGGAGCTCTCCAGATTAACAATTGAATGGATCAAAGAAAACAATATTTCAAAAGAGATTATTGAACAATGGGAAAAAGGTGAGGACCTCATCCTTAGAAAAGCACCTCATGTAATAATTGCACTTGGAAAGGGTGATTACTTTTGGAGTGGTGCTGAAGCAGGAATTGCACTGACATATCTTGAATTGTTTGCCCATGCCAACAAATTAGGAACATGCTGGGCAGGATATTTTACCAAGGCTGCAAATTACTTTGCTCCCCTTGAAAAATTTCTTGATCTTCCCGAGGGATATAAGGTTTTTGGCAGTGTAATGATAGGATATCCTGTTTATAAAATGCATTCCATCCCTGCTCGCAAGGATCTTTCTATAATTTTTAGATAACTTTTTATCTCAAAACAAGTTAAGTTATTCTCTTTTTGGCTGTTTTTTTGCTAAAAGCATTCCAGCTGCAAGAACCATAATGCCACCAATAATTTTATATACACCAAGTAATTCTCCTAAAAACACCCATGCAAGTAATACAGTAACAACTGGTTCTACAGTAGAAAGCATTGAAGCGTGAACAGGGCCAATTTTCTTTAATCCTGCAAAGAAAAAGACAATAGCAATAATTGTAGAAACAATTGCAACCATTGAGGCTGCTACCCAGCCAGCAAGGGTGCTCGGGAAAACAGGGTCTTGAAAAACTATTACCCCAAAATAAAGTATTGCTGCTGTTGTAATAATTACAGCAGAAGAGACAAAGGCATCGGTATTCTTTAGTGTTTTTGTTCCTACAATAATATAGGTTGCATAGATAAATGCAGCTGAAACACCAAAAATATATCCAGCAGCCTGACCACCAGCCTTAAGACCTACTACGCAAACAGTTCCAGACAATGCCAATATTAAAGCACATATTTCAATCAAAGTAATTTTCTGGTTTAAAAATAAAATTGATAGTCCTGTAACCAGTGCAGGGTATAAATATAAAAGGATTGCTACGGTTCCCGATGGAATGAATGTCAATGCTGTAAAATAACAGAAAGACTGACCACCATACCCAATGCCTCCCATTAATATAAGGACAAGCAACACTTTTCCTTTTGGAAATGAAAACCTTGATCTTCTAATAAAAAGCCAGGACACCATTATGACAGACGCAATTGTAAATCGAAGGAAAAGCACTGTAGTAGGGTTTGCTCCGGATCCATATGCTATATTTGCAAAAATCGGCATGACTCCAAACGATGTAGCTGAGATAATAATATAAAATGTTCCAAGAAATCGATCTCCTTGGAGCTTTAAAAATGTCATATTTTTTTAAACCTTATTTATTTTGTATAAGCAAAAACATACTTATTTTTCTACAAACCAGTCATCCTTTCGATAGGCTTGATCCTGACTTTTTGCAATTAATTCCCCAGTATTTTCATTAAAAATTTTAATACTATACAAGGCTGTTCGCCTGCCTTTATGTTCCTCTTTTGCTTCTGCAACCAGATGATCTCCAGGAAAACTAGGTTTTAAAAAACAGACGCTCACGTTCAGGGCAACAGCAATTTTTCCATGGGAATTGCATGCAGCTGCAAATGCCATATCGCTAATGGCAAAGATAATGCCGCCATGGGTTGTACCGTGAAAATTGGTCATCTTATTGTTGATAACAAGAGACACACGGCTATGTCCGGGTTCAATTATTTTAACTTTTGCCCCAAGATAATCTGCAAACGCATCTTTTTGAATGTGATCATTGATAGCTTGTTGACGGATTATATCATCCATGTAATTCTCCTATATATTAAACCCTGATATGGTTGACACTTGTCAA
>JAGLHT010000107.1 GCA_023143455.1 Desulfobacterales bacterium | reverse complement strand
ACGCATCTTCGGGGCTTTTTTTATTTGGAGCTTTATTGATTTTCTATTGCAATGAGCTTTTGAATGCCTTTTGATAAAATAGTTAAGCAGTTTTTTTCACTAATACCGAGTCTTTGTTTGTTGCTTATGTCAAATATGGAATTTTCTATACTGCTTTTTTCACCAGAAGTTCCTCTTATTTGGAGTTTATATTGTTTAGCTGTTTTGTAGAGGAGCTCTTGCTGTTTATTAAACTTAGGCAATTTGATATGAACACTTGCCCGCATTGAAATCCCAATATTTGAAGGGCATGATGTCAAGTAACCATATTTATTACTAAATGAAAATTTAAGGTTTTTTTCTAAGATTTTTATAGCAGCAGAAAGCCTATTGAATGTTTCTGCAAGATCAGATCCCGGCTCCATTGAAATAATCCTTAAGTGATCCTCTTCATTTACCCAGACCATAAATTTTTGATTTTCAGCAATAAAAACCCCTCGTGAATTTGGGAACTTTCTTGTGATTCCAGCAGCCTCTTGGAACCTGTCTCCTTTTTTAGGAAAGAAATTAGTTTTTAAAGTTTTTGTTTTTGAGTTTACAATATCTTTAAGTTGGAAATATTCGCCTTGTAAATTTTTGGGAAGATTTTTTGTTGCTTCTATAATAAGTTGTTCAACCTGATATCTTTGAGCACTGGAAATAGAAGTAGTAAAAGGAAAACCATCAAGATTTCTTGCAACTCTAATCCTTGACGAAATAATATATTTATTCTCAGGATCCAAAGGTGGTAAGTTGCAATAAGATAGATCAGTTATGTGATGTTTCTCTTGTGTAAACAAATGATAATCAGCAATTATCAGATCAAATATTTCAGAAAAAGTATTATAACTTTCAGCATCTCCAGCATAAATACCTATATCGCTGTCAGGGTTTGTAACGCCAGAATGAATAGCATGGTTTAGAGTGTATCCTGAAGATGTTTTTTTGTTTTTTAATTTTTCATAAAGTGCTTGTGAAAGATGTTTTTTGACAAGTGAGCTTGAATTTTTTGGAAAAAGTTCTTTCATCTAATAAAGGAGGATGCTTGAGTTGTCGAAATTCCTCTTGCTAATAATTCTCTGATATTGTCCAAAAATGTGCATGCTTTAAAACACTTAGGGATGTTTTTTTTATTATTGCATCTGAGACATGGGCTTTCAGTCAAATATCCTACCTCAAAGTCAAACAGATCCCGTTTCACCGAATCTTTCATTATAAACTTATATCTCCTATATTTGTGCGAGCTATTTATAACAAAAGCTGAAAGCAACGTCAATGCCATCAATTTTTCTTGTGCTTCTCTTGACAAATAACAGGTTTTCCCAGTATCGGACATTTAATCTTATTATCTTTTCAGATTTCAACCTTAGAGCCCTTTGTCCTTATTGTGGCTGGGTGACAAGGATTCGAACCTTGATTGACGGAGTCAGAGTCCGTAGTCTTGCCATTGGACGATCACCCAGCAAATTTGAAAATAATTATATATAATATAGCAACTATTTAGTCAATAGTGTATTGGAACCGGGATACAGATTGAATGTATCCCGGTTATTATTATACTATCCCGCAATTTCCAGGGCGTTAAAAAAATAACTGATTTCAAAGGCAGCTGTTTCAGGCGCGTCAGATCCATGCACAACATTTTTTTCAATATCTGTGGCAAAATCTTTCCTTATTGTTCCCTCATCTGCTTCTTTAAAATTTGTTGCTCCCATGAGTTTACGATTTCTGGCTATAACGTCATTTCCTTCAAGTACCATAACTACAATAGGTCCTGATGTCATAAAATTGGTTAAACTATCAAAAAATGGACGTTCCATATGAACAGCATAGAAACCTTTTGCTTCTTCTTTTGAAAGTTTGATCATTTTTATAGCAACAATATTAATTTTCTCATCTTGAAACCGTTTGATAACTTCTCCAATAATATTTTTCTTAACCCCATCGGGTTTTATTATTGATAATGTTCGTTCCATTTATCTTCCTTTTTTAAAATTAAAATCAGGTTGCAAAATAGCACAAAAACGTACTATAAGTCAATTTTTGAGTTTGATTTAATAAATTTAATACTGTTTAAGAGCATGTAAGCAATGTCAATTTTTAAAATAGCAGTCACGGGTTCTGCAGGTTCCGGGAAAAGCCTTGTGTGTGCTCGTTTTTTTGAACTTGGTTTGACAATCTTTGATTGTGATAAGATTGCAAGACAAGTCGTAGAACCAGGAGAACAAGCTTATAATGACATCATCAGTTTTTTTGGAAAAGGAATTATTCAAGACAATGGCAGCTTAGACAGGTTGAAATTAAGAAAAATTATTTCAAAAGATGTAAAGATGCGTAAAGAGCTGGAAAATAGAATTCATCCGGTATTATTAAATGATCTTCTTTTGAAAATTAAGAAAACCGAAAAAGCAGGAAAGAATGTTGTGGTTGTGGAGATACCTCTTTTGTTTGAATTTAATTTGATGGAAAGATTTGATTTTATTGTTACAGTTGCGGGACCAGCCGAAGATCTTGTGACCCGGATTGTAAAGAGAGATAAGATTTCCAAAAAAGATGCTCAAAACATGTTAAGCATACAACTCCCCCAGAAAGAAAAAATTGAAAGATCAGATTTTGTGATTTGGAATACTGCTGGGATAGCCGAATTAAAAAGTTCTGTTGATATTCTTTTTAAAAAAATTAAAAAAGAATACTTGACATAGACTTTCAAGTGATGTAATTTTTGAGAGAGTTAACAATTATGCTAAGTATCTGATTTTTTATTCATGCCACACTAAACAATTATTTAAACAATCTATTAAGGTATTCTTCAAATCAATCTGTAAAATATCACTAAAACTAATTATGGAGTATTCATGAATGTCGAAGAGTTAAAGCGAATGAAGATCAGTGAGCTTAATAAGCTTGCAAAAGATTATAAACTTAAGGGTACTGGTGGATTAAAAAAACAGGAATTGATTTTTGCTATACTCCAGGCGACTATTGAAGATAGTGGTAAAATTTATGGAGAAGGAACTCTTGAGATACTCCCTGATGGGTTTGGTTTTTTAAGAGCCCCTGGTTATAATTATCTTCCCGGACCAGATGACATTTATGTTTCTCCATCTCAAATCAGACGATTTAATCTTAGAACCGGTGATACTATTTCAGGTCAGGTAAGGCAACCTAAAGATTCTGAACGGTATTTTGCACTTTTAAAAGTTGAAGCGGTTAATTTTGAGAATCCTGAACTTGCAGGGGAAACCATTTTATTTGATACTCTTACGCCTTTATATCCTCAAGATAAGATGAATTTGCTGTATGAGCCTGATAATTATTCAATTAGAATAATAGATTTGATGTCACCTATTGGGTTTGGACAGCGTGGATTGATTGTTTCTCCGCCAAAAGCCGGTAAAACTATGCTTCTCCAGAACATTGCAAATAGTATGGTCAAAGGACACTCTGATGTTATCCCAATGATTGTGCTTATAGATGAGAGACCTGAAGAAGTAACTGATATGGAACGTAGCGTTAAAGGTGAAGTTTACTCTTCTACTTTTGATATGCCTGCAAAAAATCATGTTAAAGTAGCTGAGATGGTAATTGAGAAAGCAAAACGTCGTGTTGAAATGGGTCGTG
>JAGLHT010000106.1 GCA_023143455.1 Desulfobacterales bacterium | reverse complement strand
TGATACTGTAAAAATCATTATTTCAAATTATTATAGATGCTTGGCTTATAATTATGAAACAAAGATTTTCTATTATTATTTTTCTTTTTTTAATGATCAGCATTTATTTTATTTTATTCATACCAGGTATATGTTGTGCTGAAGAAGTTGAGAATAATAAAGAAGAGTTTGCCCAGCAACAGCTTTTTGAAGGTTTTCTTTATTTTATTGATAAAGATGGAAGATTTTTAAAATCTGTTGAGCAAAAATTTGCAGCAGGGCTTAATCCTCATGACCTTGCTATTGCTATAATCCAGGCTTTAATAAAAGGACCTTCTTTTAAAGAATATGAAAGAACATTGCCTGAAGGTACAAAAGTTAATTCTTTGTTTATTGAAGATGATGGCACAGCTTTTATAGATTTTGATCAGAATATCAGAACCTTAATGGATTATTCTGCACAATCAGAGATGTTGACAATTTATTCAATTGTTAACTCTCTTGTTTTAAATATTGAAAAAATTAACAGGGTAAAAATTCTTATCCAGGGAGAGACTGCCCAAACGCTTTCAGGGCACATCGATCTTGACCATTTTTATGAAGCAAATATGTTGATTGTAAAATGAGTAATAAAATAAAAATTGAAAAAATAAGAAATATAGGGATCATAGCTCATATTGATGCTGGCAAAACAACTGTGACTGAACGGATTTTATATTATACAGGCAAATCCCATAAACTTGGTGAAGTTCATAATGGTGAAGCTGTTATGGATTGGATGGAAGATGAGCAAAACCGTGGGATTACAATTACATCAGCTGTAACAGCATGCAAGTGGAAAGATAAAGAGGTTCAGATTATTGATACCCCAGGGCATGTTGATTTTACCATTGAAGTTGAGCGCGCTTTAAGAGTTCTTGATGGTGCTGTGGGTGTCTTTTGTGCAGTGGGTGGGGTTGAACCACAATCTGAGACTGTTTGGCGTCAAGCTGACAAATATTCTGTTCCAAGGATTGCATTTATAAATAAGATGGACAGGACAGGAGCTGATTTTTTTAATGCTGTGGCTATGATGAAAGACAGGCTTAAAACAAATCCCCTTATCATTCAATTGCCTGTAGGAAAAGAAGATGAATTCACAGGTGTTATTGATTTAATTGAGATGAAACAAATTGTATGGGATGATGAAACTCTTGGAGCTGAGTTTCAGGTTAATGAAATTGGTTCTGATCTGGTAAAAGAAGCAGAAGATTATAGAGAAATTCTTTTAGAACAGATTTCCGAGGTTGATGATGAAATAATGGAAAAGTATCTTTCCGAAGAGATAATTTCCATTGATGAACTAAAACAAGCCATCCGAAAAGCAACTATTTTAAATAAGCTTGTGCCTGTTCTTTGTGGAAGTGCTCTTAGGAATAAGGGTATTCAGCCTTTACTCGATGCCATTGCATCTTTTTTGCCAAGTCCAGTTGACCTGCCTCCTGTAAGAGGGGAAGATCCAATAACCGGGGAAAAAATTGATTTTCCTGCAAAAAGAACTGCTCCCCTTGCCGCACTGATTTTTAAAGTTTCAATGATTGAAGGGAGAAAACTTTCATTTGTGAGAGTATATAGTGGGAAACTTGAAGCGGGACAGGAGGTTTATAATCCTTCATTAGGTATAAAAGAGAAGATTTCCCGAGTTCTTAAAATGCACGCGAATAAGCGGGAAAGATTAAACGAAGCCTATGCAGGTGACATAGTTGGTGTTGTCGGACTTAAAAGGTCATCAACCGGTGAAACTCTATGCTCTCCTTCAGATCAGGTTCTCCTTGAAAAAATGGAGTATGAAGACCCTGTGATTTCAATTGCCATAGAGCCCAAAACCCATGCAGACCAGGAAAAGCTTGATGAAGTTCTTGAAAAATTCATTATTGAAGACCCAACTCTTAAGGTTAGTAAAGATGACGAGACTGGCCAGACTTTATTGTCAGGTATGGGTGAACTTCACTTAGAAATAATTATAAGTAGAATGCAAAAAGAATTTAAAACTGATGTGAATGTAGGAAAGCCACAGGTTGTTTACAGAGAAACAGTTAACACTCCTGTTAAAGGAACAGCTGAATTTGCAAAAGAAATATCAGGCAAAGACCATTATGCTCAAGTTACACTAAAAATTGTGTCAGGAGGCCGCGGATCCGGAGTAATTTTTAAATCAAAATTACTTGAAGACGCGTTGAGAAATGATTTTGTAAAAGCAGTTGAAAATGGCGTAAGAGAGGCTTTAGGTAGCGGACCTGTAAAAGGATATCCTGTGGTGGACGTTGAAGTGATACTCACAAATGTTATATTTGATGAAAATAAAGCTTCTGATCTTGCATTTTCAGTTTGTGGTTCCATGGCATGCCAGAATGCATTAACAAATGCATCTGCTTATCTTCTTGAGCCAATTATGGATGTCCAGTTATTTGTGCCAGACTCTTTTGTTGGCGATGCTATTGGTGATTTGAATTCACGGGGCGGTAAAGTTAATGCCATAAATCCTAAAGATGGTATTCAGATGGTAAATGTTATAGCTCCTCTTTCAAAAATGTTTGGTTATTCAACAGCACTAAGATCAATAACACAAGGAAGAGGAACGTTTACAATGCAGTTTTCTAAATTTGATAAAGTTTGATAATAAATTTTTTTAAAAAAAGGAGTAGAATTGTGAAAAATTTGAAAACAATTGTTAAATCAACAATGATTTTATTTGTGCTGATTTGTTTTTGTTACGCGTGTGGTGGAAACTATGATGATGTTATAAAGGTAAATGAAGATTTTGTTAAAATATTAGAAGAATATTCAGAGAGCCTTCAAAAAGCTGATAATGCAAAAGATGTAGCAGCAGCAATAAATGACGTTGCAGCTGACTTGGAAAAACTTGCTCCCAGAATGAAAAAACTTCAGAAAAAATACCCTGATCTTAAGTCACAGAAAGACTTGCCTAAAAGATTACTTGAATCAGAAAAAAATATGGAAAAAGTAGGAGAGAACCTTGCCGGATCATTCATGACTCTTGTAAAATATATAGCTGATCCTGATGTTCAGGCAGCCCAGACACGTTTTGGTAAGGCCATGCAATCAGCTAGTATGTAATCGCTGCCTTATCTTCATAAAAGTATTTTTTGTTTATATTAAATATTTTTTAAACTAAAGTCTATGATTGGAAGACGATTTTTTTGATGCTCAAGGGAACAATGTTTTATAATCTAATTAGATAAAAAAAGGGGATTTTCTAAAATCTCAGAAAATCCCCTTTATATTTTTAAAATGTATTAACCTTAATTATTAAGGGTTTTACATTTTGCTTCCTTCTGCATGACTCTGAAGTTTAACTTCAACTTTTTCTGTAAGAGATGCATAGTATTTTCTAAGGATAACAAGAACTTCTTCACGACCAAAGTGATCAACAACTTCTTCGTTGTTAGAAAGTGCATGGCGAAGTTTTGTACCAGAAAGAATAACTCTATCATCTTTACCATGGGGGCAGGTTCTCATGGAAGCCATGCCGTCACATTTTTTGCAATAGAATGTCCAGTCAATTTTCAGAGGCTCGCAAACTAATGCTTTTCCTGGCTCTGATGGCTTAGGAATTGTATCAAAAATTTCCTGTGCTTCAAAAAGTGTATAGAAGTCACCAACGCCTGCATGGTCACGGCC
>JAGLHT010000105.1 GCA_023143455.1 Desulfobacterales bacterium | reverse complement strand
AAGTGCTTGACCGAATATTTACCATTTATGCTATAAAAATATTAACTTTAAGCATAAATAACGGAGATAAAAATGTCCTTTAAGAAAATACAAACTACTCTGACATTTGCTGACCTTGAAAAAGCTATCCAGAATAAAAACAACAGAGCCCTTGCTACAATGAAAGAGATAGACAAAGCCATAGACTGGAACAGAATAGAAGATGTGCTTATGGAAAGCTATCCTGTGGGTCATAAAAAAGCAGGCAATGCTGCATATTCTCCTTTGTTGTTATTTAAGTGCCTTTTATTACAGAAATGGAACAGGATAAGTTCAGACCCTGAATTGGAGAGCCAAATAAACGACAGGGAATCATTTCAGGCATTTTTACATTTTTCTATTAATGATGTTTCTCCTGACCATTCAACATTTTCGAGGTTTAGAAAAAGGTTGGGAAAGGATACGTTTAATATAATTATTACAGATATATTAAATCAATTTTCTGATAAAGGTCTTACCATTAATGAAGGCGTTGCAGTAGATGCCCGCATTGTGAAATCAGCCAGTAAACCAGTGAGTAATAAAAAACTTAAAAAAGTAAAAGCATACAAAGATACTCCTGAAGGTAAGCTTGATAAAAACGGTAAGCCAGCAAAGTTTTCAAGAGATATCGAATCCAACTGGACAATTAAAAATAAAAAAGCTTATTATGGCTTAAAGGAACATGCATCAGTTGATACAAAGCATGGTTTTGTACTTGCTACCATACTGAGCCCTGCATCAGTCCATGACACTAATTATTTTTAATATTGTACTATATTCAGCTTACGCACCGATACAAGAATAAGGATAACATATGCTGACAAAGCATATTACAGTGAATTAAACAGAAGCTTTTTACACACAAACGGTTTCCAAGACGGAATTATGAGGAAGAATACAAAAACAGCCAAACTGACAAGCTATGAGAAAGAACGCAACAAAAAGATATTCAAAGTCAGATATATAGTTGAGCAGTATTTTGGTTTAAGTCATCTCCATGATAATGGGCAAAGAGCAAGGTTTACAACCATAGCCAAGAATAATATAGACCTATGGTTCAGGCAGGTGGCATTCAACATCAAGCGGGGTTTAAAATTGACACAGCAGGCCACTGTAGCATAAAAATCTGCACTACAGATGGGCCCGGGAGTTGAAACGGGCATAAAAAGAAGAAAATCATGGCTTCAAAAAGCTAAATTAATAATAAGATATCAAAAAATTACACTTTATTTTACTTAGTCCCAATAATTTTTAAATTAGAATGTGTTGGTAAATGAATTTTGGAAAAAACCTTTTACGCAAAGGTCTCGATTTGAACAATAATTTTACTCAAATGCAATGGCAAAGAGGCATAATTTGGATACAGTAAGTATAAAAAAAAGTGGGTGGCTGAGCATAAGTCATTTTTTATTATTACTCGTCTTTTTCGCTTTGTATTATAAAGTTCTCTATGCAACCATAATAGGTTGGTTCAATTACAATGGCGGCCACGGTTTGCTGATTTTTCTGATAAGTATATATATAATTTGGACACGATGGATAATACTTCGACAAACAACACTGTCACCTCAAGTTTTTGTGGGCGCATCAATTATGACATGTGGTTGCATGCTATTAATATTAGGCGATTTTAGTAGTATATTGCTGCTGCAACAGACCTCTTTAATTGTTACTTTATTGGGTATGGTAACAATTTTACTAGGATTTAATCATTTAAAGCTATTATTATTGCCTGTAATCTATCTTATTTTTATGTTTCCATTATTTGAAGAGATACTAGGATTTTTTGTTGTTTATTTTCAGGCGATGGGCACATTTATCAGCACATTTTTTTTAAAATTATTTGGTATGCCAGTATATAATGATAAATTTCATATCGTGATGCCACATATTACCTTAGAAATTGCAAAAGTATGCAGCGGAATTAACCACATTACAGCATTGGTTTCATTATCAATTCCTTTAAGCTATATAACGCAAAAAAAAATAGGAATGTTAATATTGATCCTTATCACTTTTGTGGTTGGTGTCGTTTCCAATGGTTTAAGAATAGCATTGATAGGTGTATGGACTCAATATGCAGGAGCTTCAACAATACACGGACCATTCAGCCTCCTTTATGCATCAACGGTATTTCTATCCGTTTTTGCCTTACTTACTTTTTTTTCTATGCTTACAGGGCGATCTCATATTAAGGAGACCATATCAAAATATCGAAAAAAAGAAATAGTTGATACGCGGGCTTTAAGCCCATTTTGTAGTAAATTTATTTCGTTTAATATAGCGACAGTCATTTTATGTATAGCATGGGGATACCTTGTTTTAATGCAACCAGTACCTGTTGATCTAAAAAAATTATACACAGTTCCATTTGAGATCGGGCAATGGAAAGGTGAGAATGTCGAAAAACTAAATGAACGATTTGAAGGCGAACCATCGGATCACCAATTGAAAAAAATTTATTCCGATAAATCAGGAAATAAAATCAAACTCTACGTTGACTTTTATGCAGCGCAAACTCAAGATAGAGAGATCGTTAATTCTCGATCTGACTGGTTACACGATCGCGCTGAAATCGTAAGGATTGAAACAGACAAAAAAAAGATAAAGATTAAAAAAACTAAATACTTTGTTCAAGGCAAATGGAAGACTGCCTTTTTCTGGTATGACATCAACGGTAATACCTTCGTTGAACGTCATACAGCCAAGGTCGCCACTATGCTTAACGCGTTTAAAAGCAGAAGAACAGATGGTGCTATTGTTATTATTTCATTTGTGGATGACGATCAAACCGATAAAAATCAATTTCAGGAAAATGTTAAGGGATTTGTTGCTGAGGTCTATTTACATTTAAGTGACATTTTTCAAAATAGATAGAGATGGTATAATTTAAATAAGGGAATAACTAGAATAAGGTAAGGAAACCTTTGCGAGATACAAACACTCTTCAGATTATAGCATTCAAAGTAAAAAATTTAAAATTTAGGGCTTAAGTAAAACTATTACAACACAAATCAAACATTTTCTAACCAAAATCCAGCTAATTACCAACCATATTTTCTTTCTACTTGAGACTTTTTACCCTGATTTTGGTGTCCGGGCGCACCTATCCACCTATACTGGAATAACCTCAAGGATTTTAGCTCCCTTTTTGAGATTAAAGGCAAACTGCCTGAACATGATATCAATAAGGTTAGTCATTATCTTTGGAAACTTTGCTTTGTTTCCACTATCATACTTGTGGCTGATACCAAAATATTGTCGAGAGAATAAAGTCGTTGTCAGTATCAACAGCCGTATGTTCCTTGAGACCATAATGAGGTTTATCATTTTTAACAGTCCAGTCAGAATCAAGATCTCTGGAAAATTTTTTAGGCAAAGCATTCTTATCCAGCTTGCCTTCAGGTGTCTCAGAGTTTTTTTTGAATTCATCAATTTGCTTATTAGAGACCGGTCTGCTTGCAGATTTAACCAGCCTTGCATCGACCGCTACACCTTCATTTATAGAGAGTCCCTGTTGATGGAATTGATAAAACAGCTCACCGTTAATTTTCATCATGGCTTCTTTGGAAAGACGTTTTCTAAAGCGTGAGAAGGTAGAATGATCAGGGGAAGGATAATCCATGGGTAGTTTTAAAAATGAATTAAAAGAAATTCTATCATTAATCTGGCTTTCAAGTTCAGGGTCGGATTTGATTTGAAACCATTTTTGCAAAAGAAAACATTTGAACAAAAACAAGGGAGAGTATGCTCTTTCGCCTTTATTAGCCTTACCAATTTTATAGAATTTAACAAGGAGATGTTCGACAGGCTCCCAATCAATACTGTTGTCAATTTTACGCAG
>JAGLHT010000104.1 GCA_023143455.1 Desulfobacterales bacterium | reverse complement strand
TGAATGGTTTCAACACCCTTTAATATTTATAATATTATTCAATTACACCTCTTCTCATCACATTTTCAAGGCCATCAAGTATCGAAGCATCTATTTTTTCAATATTTGATATTGACCTTAAATACAAATCTGTGGTTGTTGCTTGTTTATGTCTTAAAAACTTTTGGAAATGGATTAAAAACCACCGAATAGCAAGTTGAGCAGCCACGAGGTGACGTATCGTATGCAAACCAAATGATTTTACTGTTCTTTTTTTGCAAAGCCTTGGCATAATATTATTTGTAGTCGATTTAGATATTGCAGTTAATCCACAAAACTCAAGATTAATCCCTGTCCAGAGATTTCAAAGCCCTGAATCCTTCAGGATACCAATAGTAACAGAAACATAAATTCTGAGAAAAATGGGTTGTACCAAATATTTAATGGAACCCAATATCTTAAAAAGTTATCCTTTTAATCAAGCAGCAAAGGTAATATAATCCCCTGATCTTTCTTTGAATTTGTAGACACAAAATCATGCTGCATTCTTCTATGATTTTAGCCTATATGCATAATCTCATAGCTTTGACAATAAACTTCCTTCAATTTTTGCATAAAAGAAGATGGGGATTGTAAACAGAATTCAGATTACACTATAGTGGGCTATGTTAAACAAATATTAGAAAATTATTTTACAAATATTTGATTGATAGAGGTTAGAACATGGGAGAACCTTTTCCCGTTTTTTGATTTTTCTTTATAAAATTTCAGGCAGTTTTGAATGATTTCTAATACTTGGTCATGGGTCTTAAGCCCTGGTATTTCCATGGCAAGCCGTGGGTGACGACCTAATCTTCCTCCAAGTAATACCCTGAAACCTTTTTTCTTTTCAATTATGGTTTCAGTAGGGCACGCTTTTATACATTTTTTGCACATCAGACATTTGCTATGCCAACAGATGTTTTCCCCTTTTGTTCAGTATGGGCTTCAACTTTTTGTCTGACCTTTTTCCTTACAAAAAATGGAACTTTTTTTAAAGCTATATCTGCTTCGGTAGACCACTTCGTGAGAGAATTTCACCCCGGGCGCTTACCACAACTTCGCTTGAAGGAATATCTACACCTGATTTCTCAATGGCTTTTTTAATAATTACCGGCATAGCTGAACAGCAGGGTACTTCCATGATAACGGTAGTTAAGCTCTTAATCCCAGAGACCTTGAAGACCTGGGAGAGTTTTTCAACATATTCTTCTGCATTATCAAACTTGGGGCAGCCAATCATTATGGCTTTGTCTTTTAAGAAATCCGCATGAAAAGTCGGATAGGCAACAGGTACACAATCTGCTGCTATGACAAGGTCTGCTCCTTTAAGAAAGGGTGCTCCGGCAGGAACAAGTTTTATCTGAACAGGCCAGTGACCAAGGGCGGAACCTGTATTTGAATCAGGCTGTGTCACAGGCTTGTTTGCACATCCACATGAACTCTCTGCTTTAGGAAAGGTTTGCGTAATAGTCGATGGACATCCACAAACATGTGGTTCGACCTCTTTTTTTTCCTCTTTTTGTTTTTTTAACAATTCCTCAACAGCTTCTTCATCAAAATCGTCTGCTTCTCGTTCTATTATCTTCAAAGCATCCTGAGGACAATCGCCAATACATGCGCCAAGACCGTCACAATACTTATCTGCGATGACTTTTGCCTTGCCATCGATAATTTGAATAGCTCCTTCGGCACAGGCAAGCACACAATTTCCACATCCATCACAAAGGTCTTCATCTATTTCAATTATTTTTCTTAGTATTTTCATGTTGTGTTCCTTTATATTTAGTCCATTAGGACTTGTTTGGCTAATTTTTTTCCCGAAGCTGTCAAAAGTATTCGGTCTAACTTTTTTGAAAATTCATCATTATCCACGTTGTTCTTTTTATCACATTCTACCATGTTCGCAATCATATCTGCATCATAGAGGCATTTAAAATTTAGGCTCTCATTCTCACCCGGATTATGGTGGTGACCAATGATATCACAGACTTCATTAGTCAATTTCTCTTTAGCCTTCAGTTTATTAAGGATTTCTCTTGCAACAGGAGGTCCTTCTAATTCTTGATACTTAGGCGCTGATGAGTTGTGTTTTTCTTCGGCATTTTTAATGCCAATATCATGAAGATAGGCTGTACACATAACCACAGCCAGGTTAGCTTTTTCACTCTTTCCTATTTTTTCAGCATAGTATGCAACTTTGGCTGCATGGCCCATTCTTTTAAAATCAGTGCCAAAATATCTTTTCATTTCCATTGCAACCCTATCCTTTAACAGATCTTCCCGGCTTCCTACAAATTCTTCAGGTAAAGAACCAAGGCATTCTTCAGCAAATTGACAATAGGAGGCACATCCAAAATCCATCTTGGGATTGACGATCTTTTTTTTGCAATTTGCGCATCTTCTAGTTGAGTCATCTTTGAAAAATTCTATTGGATGATTGCATTCAGGGCATGCAGTTTCAAAAATTGCATTTTCATTCCAGTATTGGGTATCTTGTCCAGGGCATTTCATGGGCACCTCCTTATCCAGTCCTGTGTTCAGGTTGGATGTTCAAGGTTGGAGCATGGTAAAAACCATGCTCCAACACAATAAACCGATTATTTACCTTCCATCATTGCAGCAATATCTGTATCTGCATCTGTAATAGGTTTAATATCAAAATTTTCCACAAGAACATTAAGTACAGTTGGAGAGACAAAAGCAGGAAGTGTTGGTCCAAGTCTAATCCCTTTTATGCCAAGGTGAAGCAGGGCAAGAAGGACGATAACTGCTTTTTGTTCGTACCAACCGATATCAAAAGATAATGGCAGGTCATTTATATGGTCAAGCCCAAAAACTTCCTGCAACTTCATGGCTATTACAGCAAGAGAATAACAGTCATTACATTGACCCGCATCCAAAACCCTTGGAATTCCACCGATATCACCAAGATCAAGTTTGTTGTACCTGTATTTCGCACAACCTGCGGTAAGAATTATTGTATCTTTTGGAAGTTTTTCTGCAACTTCAGTAAAATATGATCTTCCTTTTTGACGACCATCGCACCCAGCCATGACTATAAAACGTTTGATAGCTCCTGATTTTACAGCATCAACAACCTTATCTGCCAGAGCAAGTACCTGGTTGTGGGCAAAACCGCCAACAATTTTGCCAGTTTCAATTTCCTCAGGGGAGGAACATAATTTAGCGTTTTCAATAATCTTGGAAAAATCCTTGGCGCCATTATTTGCTCTATCTTCAATATGAACAGTTCCAGGATAGGAGACTACACCAGTTGTGAACAATCTATTGAGATAGGTGTTTTTCTTTTTCATGGGAACAACACAGTTTGTAGTCATGAGAATTGGGCCATTAAAGGATTCAAACTCATCATTCTGATGCCACCAGGAATTGCCATAGTTGCCTATGAGGTGATCATATTTTTTAAAGGCAGGATAATAATTGGCAGGTAGCATTTCACCATGGGTGTATACATCAACACCTGTCCCTTGGGTTTGCTTTAACAACTCTTCCATGTCTTTAAGATCATGGCCGCTTATCAGGATTCCCGGATTTGTTCCAACTCCAATGTTAACTTCGGTTAATTCAGGGTGGCCATAGGCGGTAGTGTTTGCTTTATCAAGAGCTGCCATTGTAGTAACGCCCACTTTTCCTGCCTTGAGCACTTTTTCCACCATATCGTCTACAGAAAGGTCCTCGGTCGTAGATGCAAGAGCTTCAAAAAGGAAGTCATATATTTCACTCTTTTCAACTCCAAGGACTGCAGCATGGTCAGCATAAGCTGCAATACCTTTAAGCCCGATAATCAGTAATTCTCTAAGGGATCGTACATCTTCGTTTTCTGTGGACAGAACTCCGACCATTTCAGCTTTTGCTGCAAAATCATCTTCATTGTCTGAGTACCAGGTAACACTATCATGGAGATCAGAACCAATTTTATCTTTTACACTTTCAAATAATTCTTTTTTAACTTTCTGGGCTTTGTTAATCCATTGAATTAAGTCTTTGTCATTAAAATTAGTATTGGTAATGGTGGTAAACAATGCCTGGGACACAAACAGGCCCACATTGTTTGGAATATTAGCGCCAGCTTGTTTGGCTTTATATGCCATTACGCCGATCCCTTTTAAATTATAAATTAAAAGATCTTGAAGGTTAGCTGTACTGCCTTCTTTTCCACAAACACCCTTGATGGTGCATCCTTGATTTTTTGCTGTTTCCTGACA
>JAGLHT010000103.1 GCA_023143455.1 Desulfobacterales bacterium | reverse complement strand
TCAATTTTAGGTTAGCAAAACTATCAATCTGTGGCCCGCAATCTACCACTGTCCGGACTGAGTAATGATAAATTATTATTTTTATATAAAACAGGTATGCAATAGATGCCATTGCAAAAAGGTGACTATACAACAAATCATTCACCTGCGAACAATTGCAAGGATGATGAGCAAAATAAATGATCCCGCTATGGCTGCTATCAGGTCATCAAAAGAAAGTATAAGTTGACCCATACCTGATCTTATATTGAACAGATCAAAAATAAAGCCACCAATGACTGCACCAATCAATCCAATTATTAAATTAGTGGAAAAACCAAAACCTTTCTTTTTACCTTTAAAAATAAGCCCAACAATAAATCCTGCAAAAGCACCAATAACAAGCCAAACAATAACCTGATCAGTTGTAATATTAATATCCATCTTTTTCTCCTAGTAAAATATACATAAATTGCTTTTCTGGTTTCTTAATTTTTTATATACCCTTGGTTTATATCCGGCATAACAAGGTTTTTACTATTTCTATCACGTGAATTATCTATAGAAATCCTATAAGAATTTAAAAGCTCATGCAAAATAGTTGGCAAAGTGTTTTTCCTCTGATCAATAAAAGGAATCATAATTTTATTTACAAAAACAGCAAGTGGTACAATATCTAAATTTATTGAAGCAAGGTACTCATAATAAAATATCATTGGAAGATCATCTTCTTTTAAGCCCCTTAGATAATCATAGCAAAGTTGAGATAAATAAAGAAGGATAACATTTGTTCTTACATTTTCAGGTATTTTGTCCGGTAAAGAGTATTGTGGATAGGATTGATATTCAATTGTTTTCCAGATATTTTCAGGCAATTTCCAACTTTTAAGTAACATTTTACCCATCTGGGATGTATCAACTAAATCAAATAAAGTTCCCATTCTTTTATTGTTCTTTTTCAAAAGCAGAGTCACCAATTGCCCAAACTCGTGCAAAAGAGCTATGGTTGAGATCTCTGAAGATTTACCGATTCTTAACTTTGTTGATAAAATTGATACAATATGTGAGATTATCAGAGAATGGTCATACATTGCTTTAAATTCTGAAGTATCAGGCATGGTTCTTTTAACACCTTCGGCAATCACTATCTGCGAGACTTCATTGTATCCAAGAAGCATTATAGCATGGTTTAGATCAGAAACCTGACTGTCAAGAGAATAATAAGAAGAATTTATAGTCTTAAGGATTGCACCAACAAGAGGTGGGTCCTGTTTCACCTCATCGGCAACCTCGCCTGGTGAAATATTTCCCTCAAACAACTTTGTAGAAAGAGAAAGTGCAAATATCGGCAATCGCGGAATCTTTGTAATTATTTCTTTAATAAGGTCTGAATTCTGAAAATCTTTTGATTTTTCTTGAAATGATAGAAATGCCTTGGCTATAAATTGCTTATTTTTATATTCATATTTTTTTTCTGCGGCGCCTGTCTTGTCTTTCCTTTCAATTGAAACAGAGCTTATATATTTATAAAATAGTAGTTGTATTGTACTGTTGAACCCTTCAAATGTACTCCTGTCAACAACAATTAAAGTTGTTGGGGCAAGTGCTACAACCGAAGCTATTCTTGGCGCCCTACTGAGAAAAGATATCTCTCCAAAAAGATCCCCGCTTGTGAGAGAAGCTAATATCTCTTTTTTTCTGCCCAGTATTATTTTTGAGACCTCTACTTGTCCCTTGAGAATTATGTAGATCACCGCATCTATATCACCCTCGCAAACTACAACCTCTCCTTTTCTAACTTTTTTAAGGTCTGAATTTTTATATATGTAAGTTAAAGATTTTTTATCTACATTATTTGTAAGAAATTTATCCAAAAGCCACAGCTCCCTGGCATTAATGCCATAAAATAATTAATAAACTTTTTTTGAAAGTGTCTATACATAATATTTAATTAAAAGTGTAAAGGTTTTTGAGGTTATGTGCTTTTTTGTATTCATTTTTAAACACTAATATAGCAGGTTTGTTTAAATGTTTCAATAGGTTATTTGTTATTCAGGAAGCTCTAAATAGTCAAAATTTACAATTTTGCACTTGCTTTGATCATTAAATAATTATTTACCAGAGCTGCGGGGAGTTGATTAGCAAGCAGGTCAAGGGTAACTATCCCCTGATGACTTAAGAACTTGTGATTTCGTTTTCTATCTTCAAGATATGCACTCACAGCTTGAAACCTTAAAGCTGTTTCATAATCAGTAACAGTTTCTTGTAAAGATTTGTCCAGAATTTCTTCACGAAGATCTGCGAGTATTGTAAGATGGCGTTTCTTAAGCATTTGAACAGCTTTTTTCAGATCTTCATGATCTTCATTTCGTGTATTAGTAACAAGTATAACTAGAGCCCGCCTTTTCTGGAGAGCAAGTAATTTCTCTGCTGTAACATGATAATCAGCAGCACTGACAGACGACTTTATATCATAGACTTGGTTTAAAATATTCCTGATAGTTTTGCCCCCTTTTTGTGGAGGATACCATTTATCGTTTCCACCAAAAGTCATAAATCCGACTGCGTCATCCTGTCTGGATGCTACATAAGACAAAAGAAGCATTGCATTTAATGCTTGATCAAGATGAGATTGTTTACCTCCTGATTGTTGATCTTCTGCATGGCGCATACGTCTTCCGCAATCAAGCAGGAAAACAATCTGCTGATCCCTTTCATCCTGATATTCTTTGGAGATAAGCTTTAAATATTTTGATGTTGCATTCCACTCAATCTGACGGAAGCTATCCCCGGAACGGTATTCACGCAATTGGTGAAAATCATTGCCCTGGCCCCGGCGCTGTTTTTGTTTAATGCCAATTTGGCTCAAGCGATTGTCAGTAGCAAGAAGTGCATATTTTTTTATCTCTCTGAAATTTGGGAAGACCTTGATTTTATCCACGTCTTTAATAAAATGTTTTTTCCACCACAAGCCAAACCGGGATAAAATAATTATGTCAATGCCTTTAAATTGCATGTTACCCCGTTTAAGTGGTAAAAAATCATATGTGGTTACAAATTCATGTTCTGAAGGCAAAATTGCTTTTAAAGGGAAAAAATCTATTTTTGAATTCTTTGGATAATAATCATGAATAATAATTGAAAGGTCAAATTTTTGTTTGTTCTTAAATATTAAATCTACTTTTGATAAAACTCCAACAGATATGCTCTGTTTTAACTCCCGTTTAAATTCAATATTAATATTTTTCACAATAAAAAAAAAATCAAATATCAGCAAAGCAACTACAAGAGCTGCACCTGTTTTCCATATCAGAATAAAACCATTAAAAAAAGGTAGAACAGCAGCTGCTATTGTGAGAATCAAAACAAGGATTAATGCGTTGCCTGATGGTCTCATGTTCTTGGCGCATCCACGTCTTTTAAGATATCATTTAAAATATCATCAGGCTTATAACCTTCAATTTCAAGATCTGTAGTCAATTTTATCCGGTGTCTCAGAACCGAAAGTGCAACTTCCTTAATATCATCAGGAGTTACAAAAGAGTTCTTTTTAAGCAAAGCATTTGCCCTCCCCGCTCTTAAAAGAGAAATGCTGCCCCTTGGCCCTGCTCCAATTTCTATCCCGCCCGATTCCCGGGTAGCTCGGATAATTCTAACAGCATAATTAATTATTTTATCATCAGTTTTAAGTGTAGCTGCAAATTGCTGAAGCTCTACAATTTGCTCAGCTGTCAATACAGGCTTTATTGATGAAACATCAAGTTTGTCGCCAATGGAGTTTAATGTAACTTTTTTCACAATCTCTTCTTCTTCCTTGAAATCAGGATAGTTAATAAAGACATTAAGGAGAAACCGATCAAGTTGCGCCTTGGGCAAAGGATATGTACCTTCATGCTCAATTGGATTTTGAGTTGCAAGCACAAAAAAAGGGCTCTTCAGACCAAAAGATTTTCCTTCAATGGAAACCTGCTGCTCCTGCATAACTTCTAAGAGGGCAGACTGAGTTTTCGCAGGCGCACGATTGATTTCATCAGCTAAAAGGAAATTACAAAAAACCGGACCTTTTCTTACCTTAAAAGTATTGGTTTTTAATTCAAACATCATATGACCGCTGATATCACTTGGCATGAGATCAGGCGTAAATTGTATCCTGCTAAATACTCCATTTATTGCGGCAGCAATACTTCTGACTAAAAGAGTTTTACCTAACCCCGGGACTCCTTCAACAAGAGCATGTCCTCCCGAGATAAGACAAATGATAATCTCTTTGACCACATCATCCTGTCCTGTTACAGCTTTTTTAACTTCATTTTCTAAAAGTGTTAATTTGTCAAATTGTTCCTGTTCATTCATGACTATAATTTTTCCTTTTAAGGTTACCTTTTAAAACTGCCTTTAAAATTATTAGTTAAATTCTGCAAAACTACACTTTTACTTATAAAATCATGCTCGTCTTCAACATCACCAAACAATGCATCATGAACTATTTTTGCTTGGATATCAGTCTGTTTTGCTATCGTGACAATCTGCTCAGACCTAGTTTTTTGTGAAGTGAAAAAATATTTCTCTCTTAAAGGGTGTTGAAATCGATGGTTAAAATTTACGCATAAACA
>JAGLHT010000102.1 GCA_023143455.1 Desulfobacterales bacterium | reverse complement strand
CATGCAGGCAACCGTGTAAAGAAGACAGAAAACAACGTAACAACTTATTACATAAACAAGTATTACGAACTTGAAGGCAGTACTGCAATTAAATATTACTATGCCAACGGTCAAAGGATTGCCAAAAACGACGAAGGTACGTTAACTTTTTACCATGCAGATCATCTTGGCGGCTCATCAAGGATAACAAACACAAGCGGTACCGAGGTGAGCAGGATTGGCTATCTGCCATACGGATCTGATGCATACTCATCCGGATCAGGTGATGAACCAGTTTACAAGTTCACCGGAAAAGAACAGGATGCAACCGGCCTGTACTACTACGGCGCCAGGTACTATGACCCTGCACTGGGCAGATTTATCAGCCCGGATGCCATGGGGGATAATTATGTGTATTGCGGGAATAATCCGGTAGGCAGAATTGATCCGGACGGGAATTCTTGGCAAAAAGCCCATGATTTTCTATACAGTGCATTTTCCCATCTTGATTATGCTCAGCGATCAGTTGTATCTGGCATCTTTGCTACAACTATACATCCTGAGGCTCCAGCAGGTTTCGATTGCCCAGTATCTCCTGCTGAGATGCATCAAAGGAGAACAGGCACATACAATGAATTAATGAATACATCGACAACAGGAGGTAAGGTAGTAGAGGGCATAAGCGCAACCGCGTTTGCAGGTGGCCAGGCGAAAACCGGGATAACCGTAGGTAAAAAACTTCAAAAAATTGAGAGAGGCGGGCTCGTGCAAGAGTACATTAGAAGAGGCGGAAAAACTACGGGAGATCTGAGCCCGATAACCGCCGTCTCAACTGGAGTCCAGTCCTTTGCTTCCGAAGGTGGATATGATCCTTACGCGCATACCGTCAATTATGCAAGTTTTGAGGCATTTGGTTTCCTGGCCGGTGCGCCGATTTCCTACACAGCTGGGAAGATAGGAGGTATGCTAGGCAGGGTTATTGCTAATGTGGTCTTTGGGAACATGTACGGTGCGGTTTTACCTTTCTCTACGTATGCCCAGACTGGAGAATGGGTAGGCTTTTGGAGTGATGCATTCTGGGAGACAAGGCCTTTGTGGATTGAAGTTAACACCGGGATAGGCATTGTATCTTCATTGGCTCCCAACCAGTATGATCCTTTAATTACAGCAGCAGGACGCGGAATAGGCGTATACTACCAGAAGAAGGCTGAAAGCGAAGGTTGTAACGTAAACGATGTCATTCCGTTAGGCAATGAACTTCAACAAGGTGTGGATTGGGTGAGGGACAAGTTAGGGAAGTAAAAACTATGTTCTGATAAGTCGATATTAAGAGGGTCTCTCAGGCACTATGCCTGAGAGACCTTTTTTTTGTGTGATTTAGCTGTGATTTGCTAAAACCCTATCATAATTTTTCCCGAATTAACGATCGTAAGATTTAAATACTTGACATATTCTTTATAAATAAACAAGAATATGGAACAGTGTTTCGTATGTTGAACAAATACAAACTTTAACAGGAGGCAAAATTGTCACAACCAACATTTATTTTCATTGCCGGAATAAGCGGTGTATTCTGCGGTATGACATTATTGTACATTTCAATAAAAATTATGGGTGCCGTTGCAAACATATTTGAAGCTGAAAAAAAGGAGAAAAAAGATGAATAGCAGTTTTGCAATGCTTTATAAAACAACTGGCTTTTTCTTCGTAACTCCTGGAATGATATTGATGTGGTTCATCGGACTTACATTGATATATCTTGCTATTGCAAAAGACTATGAACCACTTCTTCTTCTTCCAATCGGATTTGGGATTCTTCTGGCAAACCTACCATTAGCTGGTCTTATGGAACCTCATGAAGGACTGCTCTGGAAATTTTATCATTATGGTATAACCTGGGAAGTGATTCCACCATTAATTTTCCTAGGATTGGGAGCACTAACTGATTTTGGACCAATGCTTTCTAACCCACGGCTGATATTCCTGGGGGCTGGGGCACAGGTTGGTGTTTATATTACTTTTTTTGCTGCAAATGCCATAGGCTATTTTACAATTCCTGAAGCTGCCACAATTGGTATTATAGGCGGGGCTGATGGACCTACCACCATTTTTCTTGCATCAAAACTTGCTCCACACCTTCTTGGTAGCTGCGCTGTGGCAGCATATTCATATATGGCACTGGTACCGATTATTCAACCTCCTATTATGCGCCTTCTCACTACTGAAGCTGAGCGTAAAATAAGAATGAAAAAAGTTAAAAAAATCAGTGCTAAAGAAAAACTATGGTTCCCTTTAATTGTGACTTTTTTAATAATACTTTTAATCCCTGCTGCTGCTCCTCTTATTGCAATGTTTATGCTTGGAAATCTTTTCAGAGAATCAGGTGTGGTTGAAAGGCTTAACAAAGCAGCTCAAAATGAATTGATGAATATAGTTACCATATTTTTAGGTCTGCCAATTGGTGCAACCATGAATGCAGAAACCTTTCTCAAAAGAGAAGTTATATTTATTTTTGCTTTAGGACTTATTGCCTTTATGATAAGCACAGCTTCAGGTATTTTGCTGGCAAAAACTATTAATCTTTTTTCAGAAACTAAAATCAACCCTCTTCTAGGTGCAGCAGGTGTTTCCGCTGTCCCAATGGCTGCAAGGGTTGTTCATAAAGAAGGGCTTAAAGCAGATAAAAAAAATTATCTTCTTATGTATGCAATGGGGCCAAACATAGCAGGAGTTATTGGAACTGTAATAGCTGCTGGTGTATTTTTAACGATATTATCATAAATATTTAATGGCATTGTATTTGTAAAAATACAATGCCATTAAACACTACCTGAACAAAAATAAAATTGATTGTATATACATTTTTTTCTTGACAATAAAATACCTATACAGTACAGCTAAATAGTAGCTATTACTTAAGTACAAAGAGCACACAATGCAAACACTATATTGGGTGCCATTTACTAAGAAAGATGGGAGATTTTTTAAATGTCGTCAAATAAATATTTTAAAACTGAGGGTCCCTGGTCTGATGCAAAAGTTGAGATACTTTGCTCTGATACTGGTAGCTGGCGATCGGAAAGACCAGTTGTGAATGAAGAGGAATGCATACTATGTGGTTTTTGTGCTATATTTTGTCCTATTCAGATTGTTAAAGAACAAACCAATTGTTTTTCATCAGATCTTGCGTTTTGTAAGGGTTGTGGGATTTGTGCCCAAGAATGCCCTACAGATGCAATTTCTATGATTTCAGAAGGAGAGTTCAAATGAATACAAAAGAAAAATCACAACTTAAAGTAATAACGGGAAATGCAGCTGCTGCAATTGGAGCTACTTTATCACGACCTGACGTTGTAGCAGCTTATCCGATTACTCCACAAACTGAAATCATCGAACAACTTTCCAAATTTCATGCTAATGGCGAACTCGATGCGGAGCTCATTACTGTTGAAGGCGAAAACTCTGCTATGAACGCTGTTATGGCAGCATCTCTTGCCGGAGGAAGAGTCTTTACTGCAACATCGTCATGGGGTCTTGTTTTTATGTATGATGCTGTACTTGCAGCTGCTGGTGCAAGGGCACCTGTAGTAATGGTTAATGTTAACCGTGAAACTCCCGGAATTATTGCTGTTTCTTCTGGTCAACAAGATATGATTTCCACAAGAGATGCAGGATGGATTTTTCTTATTGCAGAAGATTGCCAGGAAATCATCGATACAGTGATAATGGCATACAGGCTTGCTGAAGATTATGACATTCAGGTACCTGTTATGGTTCATTATGATGGTTTTTATCTTTCATATCTGTCTGAAGTTGTTGATGTACCGACTCAAAATGATGTTGATAAGTTTTTATCTGTGCTTAATGACCAACCCAAAAGGACAATACTTACACCAGGCGAACAATTAGGATGCGGTTCCCATGGAATCCTTGATGGTTATGTAGAGCTTAGATATAAACATTGCCAAGCAATGGAGAGAGCTAAAGATAAAATCGACCAAATCGAGAAAGAATTTGAAAATATTTTTGGCAGATCCTATGGCGGCCAGATTGAAGAATACAAACTGGATGATGCAGACGTTGTGCTTGTTGGTTCTGGAAGTATGTGCGGAACCATAAAAACTGTTATTGATGAGCAAAGAGATAAAGGAATAAAGGTTGGTCTTCTAAAAATAAGAATGTATCGCCCCTTCCCTTCTGAAAAACTTGTTCAGGCACTTAAAGGCAAAAAAGCAGTTGGGGTTGTCGATAGAGCACTTTGTTTTGGTTTTAAAGGAGGTCCAATCTATACTGAATTAAAAGCTTTTTCCCAAGAAATGAAAGAGACTAAGCTTATTAGTTTTATTGATGGAATCGCCAACACTGATATTACAAAAGACAATATAAATAAAATGATTGATATGACTTGTGATGCGGCTAAAGGAAAAGATGTTCCCGAAGTCACATGGGTCTCATATACTCCCCAACAAGGAGGTGAATAATATGACTGGACCAAAGAAAAAAAGACTTTCAAAAGTTTTGGACTATCTAAAACATGAAGACCCTTTTGCAAAAGGAGTTGCTTTTTGCCCGGGTTGTACTTTAGAACTCTTGCTTCGTTTCATTCCCCAGGTTATTGGGAATGATATTGTTATTACCGGTACACCTTCCTGTTCCGCACCAGTTCTTTTAGGGCAAAACACTGCAACATGGCACAAACTTTCATATTTTGGTACTTTAATGACTGGAGCTGCTGCTAATGCCACAGGGCTTGTAAGATACTACAATCGAAAAAAAATAGATAACACTGTTGTTTGTTTTAATGGAGATGGTACTGCTGCTGATATTGGGTTTGGTAACTTATCCGGAGCTGCTGAGCGAAATGAAAAATTCATATATATTTGTTATGACAATGAAGGATATATGA
>JAGLHT010000101.1 GCA_023143455.1 Desulfobacterales bacterium | reverse complement strand
CTGTAATAAATAAATTTTGTGTTTTGCGTTCCCCCCATGTTAACAAGAAATCTCGGGAGCAGTTTGAAATTAGAACACACAAAAGAATGATGGATATAATGGAACCAACTCAGCAGACTGTAGATTCATTAATGAAACTTGATCTTTCACCAGGTGTGAATGTTGAGATAAAATTATAGTTTTAATGACAGGGAATGAAATGAACACAGGGATTTTAGGTAAAAAAATTGGAATGACAAGTATTTTCGAATCTGATGGGAGACTTGTTCCTGTTACAGTTATACAGGCGGGACCATGTGTTGTAACACAGATTAAAAATACGGAAACAGATGGATATAAAGCCCTTCAGCTTGGATTTGAAGAGCTTGCTGACAAGAAGATAAACAAGCCTGATGCCGGACATTTTGAAAAAAGTGGTGGCAAGGGATTTTCAACGTTGCGTGAGTTCAGAGTAGATAATACAGATAATTATGAGCTTGGGCAAATTGTAGATTTAGGTATATTCTCAGTAGGAGATAAAGTAGTTGTCTCTGGAGTGTCAAAAGGACGCGGTTTTCAAGGTACTATTAAGAGACACGGGTTTAGTCGTGGACCTGAAACTCATGGTAGCAGGAATCATAGAAAACCTGGCTCTATTGGACAGAGCGCGTGGCCTGCAAGGGTTATTAAGGGTAAAAAAATGCCAGGGCATATGGGCACAGACAGAGTAACTGTAAAAAATTTAAAAGTAATAGATATAAAAACAGAAGCGAACGTAATATTAATAAAAGGCGCTATCCCAGGATCTAAAACTGGTGTAGTGGAATTAAGAAAAGTCGAATAATTTTTAATTATTACCTTTTAAGCAAATAATATAATGGACCGCGGGTATTGCATTATCAATCGCAGTGATGTGTGGTCTTAAATTTAGTAAAGAGGGAAAATATGGCTGCTGTAGAAGTTATAGACAGAGCAGGTGAGAAAGTATCGAAAATTAATCTTTCTGATGATATATTTAGTATGCCTGTTAAAAAGAGCGTTCTTCATGATGTTGTGAGAATGCAGCTTGCAAAAAGAAGATCTGGCACTGCTAAAGTAAAAGGCAGATCTGAAATTACTGGTAGTACAAAAAAATTATACAGACAAAAAGGAACTGGTAATGCGCGGGCTGGAGATGTTAAATCCCCTTTACGTAGAGGCGGAGGAGTGATTTTTGGACCTAGTCCAAGATCATATTCTCATAAAGTTCCAAGGAAGGTAAGATTAAAAGCTTTAAAAATGGCTTTAAGTTCTAAGCTTGAAGCAGGTGAGCTTTTAATCATCGATGATCTCAACTTAGATAAGATAAAAACAAAAGAGTTCGCTAAAATTTTAAAAGATCTTAATCTTAAAAAAACGCTAGTTATATTTGATAGTGAAGACCCAAGCGTATTTTTATCTGCAAGGAATATTCCCAATGTGAAAGTAATCAAATCAGCTGGTCTGAACGTCTATGATATTTTAAAATACGACAATCTGCTTTTGGTTGAATCTGCTGTTAAGAGCATTGAAGGGAGGTTTTTGTAAAATGATAAAAGAATATGACATTATTCGAAGGCCTGTTATTACTGAAAAAACAACTCTTCAAAAGGAATATCACAATCAGATTACTTTTGAGGTTGATATAAATGCCAACCGAGTTGAAATAAAGAATGCAATTGAGAAAAATTTCGAGACTAAGGTTTTACAGGTTAGAACATCTGTTGTAAAAGGCAAAACTACACAACGCGGTAAGATTTTAGGCAAGAAAAAAAATTGGAAAAAAGCTGTAGTTAAACTTATGCCAGGACAGAAAATTGATTTTTTTGAAGGCGTTTAAAGAGGTATATATATGTCAATTATAAGGACAAAACCCACATCACCAGGAAGAAGAGCTCAGGTATATCTTTCCTTTGATGAAATTACGGAAACAAAACCAGAAAGAAGTCTGCTTAAGAAATTAAACAGAAAAGGCGGTCGCAATTCAAATGGTAGAATTACAAGTAAACGAAAAGGCGGTGGAGTAAAAAGACTTTATAGAATCATTGACTTTAAAAGGGATAAAGATGGTATCCCTGCTAAGGTTGTTACTATCGAGTATGATCCAAACAGAAGTGCACGGATTGCTCGGTTAGTATATAAAGATGGTGAAAAGAGATATATTATTGCGCCAAAAGATATAAAAGTTGGGGATGAGATAGAAACTGGGCCAGATGCAGATATAAAACCTGGTAATTGTCTACCTCTTGAAAATATTCCAACTGGTACCAGAATTCATAATATTGAACTCAAACAACACAAGGGTGGTCAGATTGTGAGAAGTGCCGGTGGCTATGCCAGATTGATGGCCAAAGAAGGCAACTATGCACAGATTCAACTTCCTTCAAATGAAGTCAGAATAGTTAATTTGAAATGTAAGGCTACTATTGGAAGAGTTGGAAACGAAAAACATGGTGATATAAAGATAGGAAAAGCTGGTCGGGCCAGATGGCTTGGTAGACGTCCAAAATCAAGAGGTGTTGCAATGAACCCAGTAGATCACCCTATGGGTGGTGGAGAAGGAAGATCCGCTGGTGGAAGGCACCCTTGTACTCCTTGGGGGGTTCCAACAAAAGGCTATCGGACAAGGAATAATAAGCTGACAGATAAATTTATTGTTAAGAGAAGATCAAAAAGGAAATAAGGTGATTTGATATGCCAAGATCATTAAAAAAAGGTCCATATATTGCTCAGGAACTTTTAAAGAAAGTTTTAAAAGCAGTTGAATTAAAGAGTCATTCAGTGATTAAAACCTGGTCAAGGAGATCTACAATTTTTCCAGAGATGGTTGGGCTTACTTTAGCTGTCCATAATGGGAAAAAATTTATTCCGGTATATGTGTCTGAGAATATGGTTGGTCATAAACTTGGTGAGTTTTCCCCAACAAGAACTTTTTATGGTCATGCTGGAAGTAAAAAAACACGGATGTAGTTTAAGGATATATAAATGGAAATTATAGCAAAAACAAAATTTGTAAGAATTTCTCCCTTTAAGTTGAGACTGCCCATTGAAAGGGTAAAGGGTAAAAATGTAGAGACAGCATTAAATTTATTAAAGTTTATGCCTGTAAAAGCAGCCGGAATTATAGGTAAAACATTGAAATCTGCAGTGGCAAATGCTGAACATAACAATGAACTTGATATCGATGACTTGATTGTAAAGAATATTATTGTTGATCATGGTCCGACTATGAAAAGGTTTAGACCAAGGGCAAGAGGACGGGCAACCCGAATCTTGAAAAGAACTAGTCATCTAACTGTAATAGTAGAATAACCAGTTGAAATAAGGAGGAGCAGGCTTGGGTCAGAAAGTAAATCCAATTGGATTAAGGTTAGGAATTATAAAGACATGGGATTCCAAATGGTATGCAGATAAAGATTATGCAAAATACGTATTTGAAGATTTCAAAGTCAGAAAGTTTTTGAAAAAGAAATTATATCATGCTGGTATTTCAAAAATAGAAATCGAACGTTTTGCTAAACAAACCAGAATAAGAGTCTTTGCTTCCAGACCAGGAATAATTATTGGTAAAAAAGGATCTGAGATAGCTCTTTTGAAAAATGATTTGGAAAAGATGTTATCTTCTGATGTACTGGTTGATATTAAAGAGGTCCGTAGAGCTGAGACAGATGCTCAATTAGTTGCAGAAAATATTTCTTTGCAGTTAGAAAGAAGAATTGCATTTCGAAGAGCCATGAAAAGAAGTGTAACCACTGCCATGCGTTTTGGAGCTAAAGGGATAAAAATTATTTGTTCCGGAAGACTTGGCGGAGCTGAAATGGCAAGAACTGAATGGTATAAAGAAGGAAGAATTCCTCTTCATACACTACGGGCAGATATTGATTATGGTTTTATTGAAGCAAAAACAACATATGGATTAATTGGTATTAAGGTTTTCATTTTTAAAGGTGAAATCATTAATTCAGACATAAAAAGCACTTAAGAGTGTTAATCCCAGTTGATTAGGAGAATTTAAGTAAATGCTTAGTCCAAAAAATGTAAAATTCCGCAAACAAATGCGCGGAAGAATGAAAGGTAAACCAACCAGGGGGGTGACCCTCAGTTTCGGAGATTTTGGATTACAATCGATTGAATGTGGATATGTAAATGCCAGACAGCTTGAGGCTGCCAGAATCGCACTGACAAGAAAAGTAAAAAGAGCTGGAAGGTCATGGATTAGAATATTCCCGGATAAGCCAATCACTAAAAAACCTGCAGAAGTGAGAATGGGAAAAGGTAAGGGTGATACTGATGCGTGGGTTGCTGTCGTTAGACCTGGGAAGATAATTTATGAGATGGAAGGTGTGTCAAAAGAAGTTGCACAGGAAGCATTGAAACTCGCAGCAAGTAAACTTTCCGTAAAAACTCGTTTTGTGGAGAGGAGATAGTAATATGAAAGTAAAAGAACTTAGAGAAAAAAGCGCTGAGGAGATTAAAACACAACTCATCGATTTAAAAAAAGAATATTTTAATATGCGTTTCCAGCATAAATCAGGACAGCTTGGGAATACGGTTGCATTGCCGAATATTAGGAAAGATATTGCAAGAGTTATGACCATTGCAAGAGAGAAAAATATTAATTTAAGATAATATTGAAAAGATTTTGCTATGAAAGAAAAACAAAATAAAAAAGAATTAAATGGTCAGGTGGTCTCGGATAAAATGGATAAATCTGTTGTTGTCCGAGTAGAAAGATTTGTTAAACATAGTGTCTATAAGAAATTTATTAAACGTGAAAAAAAATACTTAGCTCATGATGAAAAAAATGAATGTAACCTTGGTGATCAAGTGAAAATCATTGAAACAAGACCCTTGAGCAAAAATAAATATTTTCGTGTAAAAGAAATTGTAAGAAAGGCTGTTTAAGCAAAGGGAGCCATAAATGATTCAAAGTGAAACCAGACTCACAGTAGCTGACAACTCCGGAGCAAAAGAAGTACTTTGCATTAAGGTGTTGGGCGGTTCA
>JAGLHT010000100.1 GCA_023143455.1 Desulfobacterales bacterium | reverse complement strand
TTCTTGGTATGGATGAGCTTTCCGATGAAGATAAAACTACTGTTCAACGTGCAAGAAAACTTCAGAGATTTTTGTCTCAACCTTTCCATGTTGCTGAAACATTTACCGGTATGGCGGGTAAATTTGTTTCGGTTGCAGACACTGTAAGATCATTTAAAGAAATTATTGAAGGAAAACATGATGATCTTCCAGAATCTGCTTTTTATATGGTTGGTTCCATTGAAGAAGCAAGAGCAAAAGTTGAAAATGCATAAAATTAGGGGGATAAAATGGCTGAAAGTTTATTTCTTGAAGTAGTAACCCCTCAAAAGGCAATTGTTAGCGAGGAAGTGCAAATTGTGGTTGCTCCAGGCTCAGAAGGTGAGTTTGGTGTTCTTAAAAATCATACTACCTTTCTTACATCTTTAAAAGTTGGATCTTTGCGGTATAAAGATGCCATTGGCAAAGAAAGATTTGTTTTTATTAATCAGGGATTTGCTGAGGTCTTGCCAGATAGGGTTACTATTCTTGCAGAATCTGCTGAACGAAGAAAAAACATTGATACTGAGCGATGTCAGCAAGCAAAAGACAGAGCTGAAAAACGACTTGCTGATGAATCAGGAGAAGTTGATTCTGTAAGAGCAGAGGCTGCATTAATGCGTGCCGTTCAAAGAATAGCAATGGTCAAGGTCTAAAAATGATGAGCTTGTTTTAAAATCATTTTAATTTCATGGTTTTTTTTAATTATTTGATTATAAAAAGGGAATGCTTTTTATTGTAATAAAGCATTCCCTTTTTAGCTTAACAGGTTATTTTTAGTTGACTTTTTACTCGATCACGGAACATTTGTGAGGGAACCCATGAAATACGTAGATGTTGCCGCTGTCATTCTTGCTGCAGGTAAAGGCACAAGGATGAAGTCAGATTTGCCAAAAGTGCTTCATACGATTGATTCTAAGAGCATGATAAGCTATGTCACAGAGTGTGCGGTAAAAGTAGTTGGGGAAAAAAATATTCATATTGTTGTTGGGCACCAGGCTCAAAAAGTTAAAAAAGAAATTGATAGGCAGTTTGATGCTGTGTATGCTTACCAAAAAAATATGTTTGGTACAGGGGATGCGGTAAAAGCCGCATTACAAGGGCTTCCAGATAATACTAAAACTGTTTTGGTGCTAAATGGAGATGTTCCCTTTGTTAAGGCAAAAACACTTTTAAGCCTTATTAACACACACATGGAAAATCGCAATTCTATTACCTTGCTTACTATTGAGATAGATGACCCAACAGGGTATGGGAGAATTATTCAAGATGATAAAGGCTCTGTAATCTGTATCAAAGAACAGGCTGACGCAACTTTTGAAGAGAAAAAAATAAAAAAAATTAACTCTGGAATATATTGTTTTGATAGAGAATTTTTGGAATATGCCATACCAAAAATAGAATCTAATAATGTTCAAAAGGAATACTATTTAACAGATGTAATGGAGATTGCTATAGCTCAGGGCGCCAGAACCGGCTTGATATCGGCAGATAACTGGCGGGAAGTTATTGGTGTAAATACAATAGCAGAATTAGAAAGAGCCCAAGGGCTATTAAAAGAAATAGACTTATAATTGTCTTGACTTAATTTTAAAATTTGAATTATAATTAAATCGAAGATACTTAAATTATATTGAGATGATGAAATTGGATAATGATATAATTTTTGAAGAGTTTTATAGCTTTTCAAAAAGTTAAGAAGTTGAACTGAGATTAGAAGAAGCTAAAGATTTGAATGTAAATTGGGCCCCTGCTAAGCACGTGATTGTATGATGGCCTTTGTCCTAATACTAAAGAGGAAGGGAGTTCACACTGACACTGGTGAGCATGTTCCAAAGGTTAAACGGAAAAGCCTAAAGGTGATATTGAATTCCCGCTTTTGAACTAGTGGTTCAAAGCCCAAATCAACACGGCAATATGTGGGGGTATTGAAAACATTTCAATTGCTTTTCTAAAATTTTTATTTAATTCCTGTCAAACTTATTATCCAAAAAAAATTTGAGTTCATATTTTAATACATCATTTGAATTTATGGATAGTGTATTAAAAATGTTTATATAAATGATATTTAGGAGATATATTTAATGGATTATGTGACTTTGCTCGCACCGGTCGTTGGTTTATTCGCAGGGGCAGGTATTACATATTTAGTAATAAAAAATAAGTTTCAAAAAAGAGATCTGGATATAAGAAATACAAAAATACGTATCCAGAGAGAGGCTGAAAATCAAGCTGAAAACCTATTGAGAGAGGCCAAGCTTGAGGCGAAAACAAGACTTTTAGAGATGAAGAGTGAATTTGATGCTGAAACAGAAGAAACAAGACAAGAATTAAAAAAAGAAGATCGACGACTTTCAAAGAGAAGTGAAAAACTTGATAAGCAGGAAGAACAGGCTTTAGAGCGTGAGCAGGAGATTGCAAACAATGAAAAAGAAATTATAGCCCAATTTGAAATTGTATCAAAAAAAGAAAGCAAGTATTCAATCTTACTGAATCAGATAAAAAAAGAACTTGAAAGAGTTTCTGGTTTGACTTCTGAAGAAGCAAAAGAGATTCTTTTAAAAACTATGAAAGAAGATGCAAAGCTTGAAAGTGCTAAATTTATTAAAAAATTTATAAGTGAAGCTAAAGAACAGGCTGATAAAGAAGCTAAAAAGATTTTATGTACTGCTATGCAAAGATACGCAGGGGACTATGTGGCAGAGAGAACTGTCTCTGTTGTTAATCTTCCAGGGGATGAAATGAAAGGAAGAATAATAGGCAGGGAGGGTAGAAATATTAGAGCAATAGAAGCTGCAACAGGGATCGATTTAATTATTGATGATACTCCTGAAGCTGTTATTCTGTCAGGCTTTAATCCAGTGCGCAGAGAAGTCGCAAGGCTGTCACTGGAAAAATTGATTTCTGACGGAAGAATCCATCCTGCAAGAATTGAGGATATGGTTGAAAGAGTTACAAAAGAAGTTGATGCAACCATTAAAGAAGCTGGAGAACAAGCAGCATTTGACCTTGGTGTACATGGTATAAATCCAGAGTTGATAAAAATATTAGGTAAATTGAAATTTCGTACAAGCTATGCTCAGAATGTTTTACAGCATTCCATTGAAGTGGCTTTCCTTTGCGGTACGATTGCAGCTGAACTTAGGTTGGATATTAAGATTGCCAAGAGAATGGGATTATTGCATGACATAGGCAAGGCTGTTGATTATGAAGTTGACGGAGCCCACGCAATTATTGGGAGCAATCTTGCTAAAAAATATGGTGAAGAGCAAAATATTGTAAACGCAATTGCTTCTCACCATGAAGATAAAATGCCGGAAAGTGTTTATGATTATATTGTTCAGGCTGCTGATGCGCTTTCAGGAGCAAGGCCTGGCGCTAGAAAAGAGAGCCTTGAAAATTACGTTAAACGGCTAGAAGATCTTGAAAATATAGCAAATGCTTTTGAAGGTGTTGTTAATACCTATGCTATTCAAGCTGGTCGGGAAGTTCGTGTTATTGTTGAGAGCGATAAGATATCTGATGACCGAGCTTTAATTATGTCAAAAGAAATAGCAGAGCAAATTGATGAAAACGTAACATTCCCAGGGCAGGTTAAGGTGGTTGTGATTCGAGAAACAAGAGCAGTGGAATATACAAAATAAGTAAAGGATGGATTAAGATAAAATGACTGCTCTTGATGTTTTACGAAGCCGAGGTTTTGTTGATAATGTTACACATGAAGATGAGTTGCAGGATTATTTATCACAAAAAAATGTAACATGCTATATCGGATTTGATCCGACAGCAGATAGTCTGCACGTAGGTAGCCTGGTTCCCCTTATGGCACTGGCACATATGCAGGCAAGTCATCATAGACCAATCGGTCTTATTGGTGGTGGAACTGGTCTTATCGGCGATCCTAGCGGAAAAACCGAGATGCGCCAAATTATTACCCATGATACATTAGAATATAATAAAAAAGGTATAAGAAGGCAACTTGAGAGATTTTTAGATTTTAAGGATGATAAGGCACTTTTACTTGACAATGCAACTTGGCTCACAGGCTTAGAATATATTCCTTTTTTACGTGATATTGGAAGACATTTTAGCGTAAATAGAATGATAAAAGCTGAAGGGTACAAAACACGTCTTGATTCAGAAGAGGGGCTTAATTTCATAGAATTTAATTATATGCTTCTTCAATCCTATGATTTTATGCAACTTGCTAAAGATCATAATTGTCTCCTTCAGATGGGTGGGAGCGATCAATGGGGGAATATTGTATCAGGTATCGATCTTGTGAGAAGAGTGCTGAATAAACAGGCCTTTGGAATAACATTCCCTTTAATTACAACCAGCAGCGGCATTAAAATGGGGAAAACCCATAAAGGCGCTGTGTGGCTGGATCCAGAGAAAACATCACCCTATGACTATTATCAGTATTGGATAAATACAGATGACGCTGATGTTGAAAAATTTCTTTCATTATTTACATTTCTGCCAATGAAAGAAATAGAAAAGGTTGGAGAACTTGAAGGTGCTGAAATAAATAGTGCTAAAGCAGTTCTTGCGTTTGAAGCAACAGGTATTGCCCATGGGAAAAGTGAAGCTGAAAAAGCATTTCAAGCTTCAACATCCATGTTTGGTAATTTTGAGATTTCAAAAAACATTTTAAAGTCAAGTAGTATTCCAAGAAAGACTATTGTAAGTTCTGATGAGTTTGTGCCTGGAACTCAAGTAAATGAAAAACGTATGGATCAGGGAGTTTTAGCGGTTGATTTTTTTGTTGAAACATTGCTTTGCAATTCAAAGAGTGAGGCAAGAAGATTGATTAAACAGGGTGGGGGATATGTTAATAATATTAGAATTGAATCCATTGATAAAAAACTGTTTAAGAAAGATTTTGAAGACAATGAACTTTTGTTGCGAGCAGGGAAAAAGAAATATCATAAAATTATTTTAATTTAGCTTAAAAATTAATTGACAAATGGAATAAACAAGTGTATAAATGGCGGGTTTTGTTTATTACATAACTAAATTTAATTGTTCTTTGAAAATTGGTCAGT
>JAGLHT010000010.1 GCA_023143455.1 Desulfobacterales bacterium | reverse complement strand
TCTTCGTCTTCATCCAACTCTATTTCTTCAGTATCATCATCGAGTTCATCATCTTGAATATCATCGACCTCTTCAATATCATCCAGGTCATCTATTTCATCGAGCTCCTCGTCTTCATCGAGCTCCTCGTCTTCATCGAGCTCTATTTCTTCAGTATCTTCACCATAGTCATCGATTTCTTCTAATTCATTTTCATCATCGATTTCAAGCTCTTCTAAGTCATCATCAATTGCATTTATTTCTTCAAGCTCTTCGTCTTCATCCAACTCTATTTCTTCAGTATCATCATCGAGTTCATCATCTTGAATATCATCGGCTTCTTCAGTCTCTTCATCAGGAAGAATGTTTTTGGAGATTTTATCAAGTATATTTTTTATATTATCTAATAAATCAGCTGATTTGTCAGTTTCTTCACCTGATTCAAGACCATCTAAGAAATCAGTTATTGCAGTGAGAATGGAATTTGCCTGATTAATATCAATGTCACCTGTTTTTAACGCATCACTAAACGAGTTTAGAAGATTTGCTTTAGCTTCTTCACTCATGTCAAAAGTGTTTACATCAGTGATCACAATATTTTCAGGATTTTTATCTTTACTTGAAAGCTTTTCTAGATCTTTATTTATTGAGGATCTAATGCTTGAGAAATTTCTGCGTTTTGATTTGATTTTTAAAGGGTCATCTTCAAGGTGCCAGATTTTTTTTATCAGTGTATCTGTATCTATGGAAACAACGTCATTTATTGAATTTTCAGAAATATAATAAGAGTTTATTGCTGAAACAACTTTATACTTTTTTGAATTTTCTTTATAGCCTAAGCCTGAAAGAGCTTGCTCAATTCCTTCCATAGAGATGGATAAATTTGCCAAGGTGCCTCACAATAAATAATTTAATTTCACTATTATTGCTATTATGCTATATTAACTATATAATTTCAATAAATGCTTTTGATATGACTCTATCATTGAAAATTCTAATAATTATGGTTATACAATAAAGATGAGTAAAGTAATTACAATCGCAGGTCAAAGAGATAAAACAGGAAAGAGTGTAACAACTGTTAATTTGGTCGCTTCTCTTGCTCTGTTAGAGAAAAAAACACTACTCATAGATTGTGATTCCCAGGCAAATTCAACAGCATGGTCAGGAGTTTTTAATTTAGAAGATAATTTAGATTTAGGTTCTCTTTTTTCAGGAAAAAAAGATATAAAAGATGTTATTCAAAAAACCGACTTAGAGTTTATGCATGTTCTTTCATCCAATATAAATCTGTATAATACAAGCTTAAAATTATCAAAAAAAATTGAAAATCAGAAAATGCTCAGGATTTTTTTGAAGGATATAAAAGATGAATATGATTATATAATTATTGATTCCCCTTCATCCCCTGATTTTTTAGCTTTTACCGCTATGACAGCATCTGACTGGATTATTGCTTCACTTTGTTGCGATGTAGATTTTATGAATGACCTTGGCGATTTGTTGAAAATGATAAAATTTATACGAAAAAGTCATGGAATTCCCCTTAAGTTTGCAGGGATACTTGTTAACAGGTGTACATTAAAGGAAGATGAGCTTGAATTTTTTTTTAATCAAAAAGAGTTGGGAAGTGTAAAAGATATTGTATTTAAAACTTTTATCCCTGAAAACAAATCTGTTCATCAAACTACTGAACTCTCGAAACCTACAGTGTTGTGTGATGCTAAAAATATAGCTTCAACAAGATATTTAGATCTGGCACAGGAACTTATTTTCAGTTTCAATTAAGGCAAGGAGGTAAAATGAAAATTTCAAACCCAGAGACTATTGAAGAAAGCGAAAAAGAATTTATTGACATGATTAACGCTGAACTTGACTGGGAGGCAATTGAAAATCTACTTTTAGAAAAACATAATTTTACCTTGCAGGAAGAAGTAGAATATAAAAATGGTGATATGATTGTTCATAAAAATTCCATTGCTTACAAATTTGATTTTAATATTAAAGTCCCTTTATCCATTATTTTTAACAGAAAAGGTGAGTTCCTTGAGCTTTTAACATCTCAGAGCGAAGAATCTGAAGACGATGATGAGATCAACATTGATATGGTAAAAGAATCTTTAAAGGAAAAAGGTAAGAAACCTGAACTTGCAGCCGATATTGCAGACATGATATCTGAAATTAATCAGGAGGATTAAACATGAATGAGATAGATCCGGCTATTGTTAGAGAAGAATTAGACGCAATCCTTGCAAATGAAATCACATCATTTATTGATATGGGTTCAGATATTATAAAATTAACTTATAATCTTGCCACTATATCATGCATATTTACTCTCGTTGATAGAGAAAAAGAAATTAAAGCCTTTAAAGATTCTCCTCCAGAAAGATTCACAATAGGATCACTTTTAGATGAACTTGTGGATATCGGACTTGCAAGAGATGAAAATCTTAGACAATCTGTGGATGCTGTTATTCGGCAGGGGTATGCAACAACTGATGAAAAAGGGCAGCTTATAGCAGAACTTTCTTCATATACCATGGTTGGGTTTTTAGATAATATGTTTCCTGGCATGCCTGGCATGAATTTGATAGCTTTTGTTATTCAGATGAACGAGGAAGTAAACTCAGAAAGAAAAGCCTTAGAAGAAGCAAAGGCAGCCTTTGCCCAGACTTTAAAGCAAAGAGGAGTTTCTGTTACAAAAGAAAAAGCCCAGGAAAAAGCTAAAGAGATAGTATCAAAAAAAATAGATTTTAGTGTATCTAAAAAGGTTACTGCAAAGCTTAAAAACGATAACTTAAGTCGCCTTTCAAAATTTGTGAAAAAAAAGAAAACAGGTCATGACTCCGGGGAAAAATTAAAAGTCAGAGATGTTTTTGATAAAGGACCTTCTGCCGAGGACGTTGATAAAAAGAAATTAGAACTTGAAAAAGCAGAACAGGCATTAAAAGAGGCAGAAGAAAAAGCAAAAATTTATGCTGAGACAGAAGAACAGGCAAAGGAAGCACAACTTGCCTTAAAAGATGCTGAGCAAAAGGCTCAAGAGCTTGAAATAAGGATAAAAGAGCTTAAAGATATTGAAGAAGCCGCTCTTGAAGCTGAAAAAAAAGAGCAGGAATTAAAAGAACGTGAAATAGAGATGGCTGCGAAAGAAGCCGAACTTAATGCAATGGAACAGAGGCTTAAAGATCAGGAGGGAGAAAGAATTCGTCTTGAAAGCCAAGCTCTTGCAGAGAAAGAAGAACAAGCACAAAAAAACACACCCAAAGGTGACGATGATATCGAAGCAAGGATAGCTGCTTTGGAGACTGATCTTGCAATGCCTTGCCCACTCTGCGGTGATGGCAATGTGATTGAGAATACAACAGAAAAGGGCAAAGAGTATTTTTCCTGTGATAGTGAAGAGTGCAGGTTTGTAAGCTGGGACAGACCTTATCATTTTTCATGCCCTTTATGTAAAAATTCTTATTTAATTGAATTTGGTCAGGCAAATAAAGAAAAAGGTCTTAAATGCCCAAGGGCATCGTGTTCTTATAACCAAAAGAACATACTTGCCCCGGCTCAAAATATGGCTGCTGCAGCATCAGAAGCAGGAACTGGTCTCAAAAAAAAGAAAAGAGTGGTTCGAAGGAAAAAACGAAAGTGAAAATAGAGTTTTTGGATAAAAGGTTAGAACCTGTTTATTCGAAAGTTTTAAACAAAGCCCGTCTTTCAAAAGAAGACGGGTTTTGTCTTTTTAAGACTTTTGATTTAACAGGTGTTGGTATGATGGCTGATTTGGTTAGAAAAAGTAAAAATTCCAAAAAAGCTTACTATATTTATAATCAACATTTAAATTACACAAATATTTGTAAAAACAGATGTCTTTTTTGTGCATATGCAAAAGATAAAGAGGATGATGGGGCGTATTGCTTTTCAATGAAAGATGTTACAAAAGCTTTGATGGATAGGATTGATGAACCTGTTAATGAGCTTCACATCGTGGGCGGATTAAATGTCGACCTTGGTTTTGATTATTATACAGATCTTTTGAGAACTATAAAGAAAATCAGACCAAACGCACATATAAAAGCATTCACATGTGTTGAAATAGATTATCTTTCTGAACTTTTAAATCTTTCAATTAGTGAAACTATTGATAAGTTAAAACAAGCAGGGCTTGATATGATGCCGGGTGGGGGTGCTGAAGTATTGAGTAGTCGTGTCCACAAAAAACTATTTAAGAAGAAGATTGATGGAGACAGATGGCTTGAAATTGTTGAAAAAGTTCATAATGCAGGCATTAGGACTAATGCCACAATGCTTTATGGTCATATTGAAACTATAGAAGAAAGAGTAGATCACTTAATCGCTTTAAGGGATGTACAGGATAAAACAGGCGGGTTTTCAGCCTTTATCCCGTTAGCTTTCCATTCTGAAAATACACGTCTTTCTGAGTTACCCTCAACAACGGCATTTGACGATTTAAAAAATATTGCTGTTGCACGTCTTATGCTGGATAATTTTGATCATATAAAAGCTTATTGGGTTATGATAGGTGAAAAACTTGCCCAGGTTGCACTTTCTTATGGGGCAGATGATCTTGACGGTACAATCATTGAAGAGAAAATTACACACACAGCCGGTGCAAAATCTGCAAAAGGGCTTACAAAAGAGCAGATGGAAACAATGATTAAAGAAGCTGGGTTTATTCCGGTTCAGAGAGACTCTTTTTATAATGAAGTTTCACACAATGTTAAATAAGTGGATTTAAATGGAATATATTGAAAAATTATATGATAAAATCAGAAAAGATCAGAGGATAGATATTGATGAAGGGCTTTATCTCTATAATAATGCTGAGTTTTTAATACTTGCATCCCTTGCCGATTCAAAGCGTTATAAATTTAATCTTGAAAAAAACATAACTTATGTTATTGATCGCAATATTAATTATACAAATATTTGTGTTTCAGGGTGCAAGTTTTGTGCATTTTATAAAAAGCCTGGAACAAGTGACGGCTATGTTCTTTCAACGAAAACTTTATTTGAAAAAATAGAAGAAACCCTTGAACTTAAGGGAACACAAATACTGCTCCAGGGTGGTATGAATCCTGAACTCAACCTTGATTACTACACTGATCTTTTAAAATCCATTAAAGAAAACTTTAATATTCATATCCACGGATTTTCTCCAACTGAGATCAATTATATCGCTGAAAAATCTGATTTATCTATTAAAGATGCAATCATAATTTTAAAGCAGGCAGGACTTGATTCTATACCAGGTGGTGGCGCAGAAATCCTTTGTGATGAAATAAGAAAGAAAGTTTCTCCTGATAAATGTATGTCTGAACCATGGCTCAAAGTTATGGAAGAAGCTCATGGATTGGGCATGAGAACAACTGCAACCATGATGTTTGGTCATTTGGAAAAACCGATTCATATTTTCAAACACTTAAATAAACTCAGAAATTTACAGGATCAAACAAAGGGATTTACTGCTTTTATTCCTTGGACATTCCAACCTGATAATACCCTGCTTAAAGTTAAAAAAACAAGTGCTACTGAGTATCTTAGGGTTCTTGCTTTAAGCAGAATTTTCCTTGATAATTTTGACAATATTCAAGCTTCGTGGGTAACCCAGGGAGATAAAATAGCACAACTTGCCTTGTTTTTTGGAGCGAATGATATGGGTAGCACCATGATTGAAGAGAATGTTGTTGCAGCAGCAGGTGTTGATTTTATGCTTCCTGAAAAAGAATTAAGACGTCTTATTTTTGAAGCAGGCTTTACACCAAGACAACGTGATTGTTATTATAATCTGATATGAACACAAGATTTCTCAAAACTACTATAGTAAAGCCTGTAAAGAAATGTGAAATTCACAGAGCAGGGTGGCTCATTGTAAATCCATGGCATATAATTAAAAATGGTTATGTCAAAATAGAAAATCATATAATTAAAGAGGTTTCAAAAGATAGGATATCCTCTGGTTGTCTTGAATCAGACTATATCGATCATGGCACAGGTGTTCTTATGTCTCCTCTGGTTAATGCTCATACTCATCTGGAGCTTTCTTTTTTTAAAGATAAACTTGATATGAGAAATGGATTTGAAACGTGGGTAAGAAAACTTTTAGAGTTAAGAGAAAAAACAGATACAAAAATTATCAAAGAGCACGCTCAAAAATCTATTTATGAACTTTATAATTCAGGTGTTCTTTATGTGGGAGAGATTTCGAGTACAGGTATAACAAAAAAAATACTTGAGCAGTCACCTCTTTTGGGAGTATGGTTTCATGAATTTTTAGGTACTAAACTTAGTAAAGAAAAGTCAACCTTTATTGATGAACCAGGAAAACTACATTACTCTGTTGCAGGTCATGCACCCCATACCACATCTCCTGAATTGTTAAAATTAAAGAAAAAACAAGCAAGTCTAAAAAACTTGCCATTTTCAATTCATGTTAGTGAATCTGATGCAGAAATAAAATTTATTAAAACCTGCAAAGGAAAATGGGCCCAATTTTTAAAAGAAAGAAAAATAGATTTTTCTTTCTGGAATCTTCCTCAAAAAAGTCCGGTGATTCACCTTTTTAATCATGGATTGCTTGATCCTCTGACCATTATGGTCCATGTTTTAAGTTCAGATGATCAGGATTTAGAGAAAATAGTTAAATCAGGAGCAAAGGTATGTGTTTGCCCCAGGAGTAATATGAATCTGCATGGCAAATTGCCGAACCTTGAAAAAATGCTGAAGATTGGAATAAAACCCGCCCTTGGGACAGACAGCCTTGCAAGCTGTGCTTCTCTAAGTATCTTTGATGAAATGAAATATATTGTTAATAATTTTAATAATATTTTGCCTTCTGATTTACTTGCAATGGCAACACAATATGGAGCAGATGCATTAGGTATAGGAGAATGTGCAGGTAGCCTTGAAATAGGTAAGGGAGCAGATATGCTATATATCTCTTTAAAAGCAAAAACTGAAACTGAGTTGTTGGAGAAAATCATAGGTTATGAACCGAAAAAAATATAAAATGGGTAAGATCAGCTATATTAACGCATCGCCAGTCTTTTATGGACTGGATAATGGGCTCTTGCCGGATTGGCTTGAAATGGTTGCTCAACCCCCGGCTGTGTTAAATCATATGATAAAAAATAAAGATATTATAATAAGCCCTGTCTCTGCTGCCTTTTACGGCATGAATTGCAAAGAACTTCTTATTTTACCTGATTTTTCAATATCTTGCCATGGGAATGTCATGAGCGTCATACTTATGAGTAAATACCCCTTAGAAGAGCTTGATGGGAAGAATATTATTCTAACTAAAGAATCTGCCACAGCAGCCTCTTTTTTAAAAATGATTTTTTCCCGACGTAACATTAATCCAAAGTTTGAGACACGATCAGTAAATAGTCTTAATGATGTGAAAGGGAATGTGGATGGTGCTTTAATAATAGGTGATGCTGCGTTAACTCAACCCTGGGCGACAGTATTTAAGCACAAAATAGATCTTGGAGATTTATGGTTCAAATTGACTAAACTCCCCTTTGTGTTTGCTGTGTGGGTTGTAAGGCGATCCTTTGCCAGAAAAGAACCTCAAATTGTTAAGGAAGTTATTTTGCTTCTTAATAAATCCCGAGACTTAGGTTATACAAATATTGAAAAAATTATTGAATCAGGTGCCCAAAAACTAAACCTTAATTACTCTTTTATTAAAGAATACTATAATCACCTTTATTGCGATTTTAATTTGGAAAAAATCAAAGCACTTGAAATGTTTTTTAAATATCTTTATGAAGAAAAAATATTTAATGAAAAAGTAAGAGTTGAATTGTTTTCTTAAATAAAATTGAATTTGTAAAGTAAGGGAAATAAGATAAAACCCAATATGCAAATTTGAAAACTTTTCTTGACCTTGATGATGCAATATTTAGTCAAACCATAAAGGAACTTTCCGGTGGAGAGCGGCAAAGAATAGGACTTTTAATTTGTTTTCTCCTTGATCGCCCTGTCTGGCTCTTAGATGAGCCCACTGCAGCCATTGATGACCATATGAAAAAAAAGGTCGCTGATTATATCCTTGATCAGGATAGAACTATTATAATTATTTCCCATGATAGTATCTTCAAAGAAAATAAAAAAATTTTAGTAGAAAGGTGGGAGTAAAATGGGTGCCAACGACCTTGAGCTTTTATCACTTTTATCGTTGTTTATTTTTCTGGTTCCTATTTTCTATATCAACAGGCGTTTGAGACTTTTCATCAATAAAACAATTGTTGTATCGGTCTTAAGAATGTGTGTCCAATTGGGTTTTGTCGGACTCTATCTTAAATTTTTATTCAAATATAAGTCGTCGGCTTTAATAAGTTTGATGTGTTAAATAAGGATGTATTTATCGTTAAAAAATGAAATTATGAGTTATTACATTTGCTTAAATAGATGTATATAGCTTCTGCTGACAGTCAATGGTTCTTTGTGCTCTGTAATTTTAATTATATATCTTCCGGTTATTGAGCGGCTTACTTTGGTGATTGACGAGACTTTTACGATAGTTCCTCTATGAATTTTCCAGAATTTTTCTGGATTAAGCTGGGTTTCGAGTTCTTTTATTGTCTTTCTTATCAGATATTCTTTGCCCTTTGAAATTACTGCAGTATATTTGTCTGCAGCCTTAAAAAGTGTGATTCCATCAACTGGTATAAGTCGGATACTGTCCCCATGCTGAGCTTTGATCCATTGAAGATATTTGTTTTTTTTTGCTGTTGAAATAGTTTTTGAGATTTTTTTTAAAATTTGGGTGATATTCTCTGATTGAATTGATTGCTCTTGCTGATTTGCTATGTTATTTTTTTCTTCTAGTCTTTCTTTCAAACGGCTTACAGTTTTTTCAAGTCTAATATTTTCCACTGGTTTTAAAATATAATCTATTGCTTCATTTTCAAAAGCATCAACTGCATATTGATCATAAGCTGTAATAAATACTATTCGGCAAATTGTGTTTATCTCTCCTGCTGCTTCAAGACCTGATTTGCCTGGCATTTTAATATCGAGAAATGCTATCTCTGGTTTATGTTTTTTGGCAACTTTAACAGCCTCTATCCCATTTTCAGCTTCAGCGCATATTTTTAGTTCAGGCCAGATTTGACTTAGTTTGTTTTTTAAATGAATTCTTAACTGCTTTTCATCATCAGCAATTATTGCTGTTACCTTTTTCATAAGGCACTCCAATGGTTACTTTTAATCCAGAAGGTTTATTTGTTTCAAATAATATGAAGCCTTTGTCTTGATATAATGTTTTAAGCCTATTTTTTACATTTTCTAATCCAATGCCGGATGATAACTCTGAATCAATGCCTACACCTGTGTCTGCGATTTCAATTTTTAATACATCTTCTTTACCCGGTATTATGACAGATACTTTGATTGATACCGTACCTCCTTCAACTTTTGGTTCAATTCCGTGTTTAATTGCATTTTCAACCAGAGGCTGAATAAGCATTGGTGGAAAAGGTATATTATATAAATTTTCCTGGATCTCAATCTTAAAATTGAGTCGATTTTCCATACGGATTTTATTTATATCAAGATATGATTGAATAGTTTCTATTTCCTGCTTTAAACTGTTTTCCTCATTTCTTGTGTGTTTAAGGGAAGTACGAAGATATTGAGTTAAGTTTTCAAGCATCTTTTTTCCGGTTTTAGCATCTGTCTCAAGTAGGCTTAAAACATTAGACAGGGTATTAAAAAGGAAATGGGGCTCTATTTGTGCCTGGAGTAATTTTAAATTAGCCTGAATATTCTCTTTTTCCAGAGAAATACTTTTTAATTCTTCTTCTTGCTTTTCTATTTTTAATTGAGAATATTTTTCCTGGGTAATAAAAAAATATGAGATAATTGTTCCAAAAATAAATCCTACAGTCAAAATAGAATAAAAATATTTGATTAATTTTGTTTCAAATAAAAATAAAAATAAAAACATTCCTATCGTAATCCCCAAAATAATACAGATTACAAGGAGAAATATTTGATTTAATGTTGCCGCAGGTTTAAATAATTGAAATAAGGTGTTACATAAAGTACAGATTGATAGACCTATGCATTGTGATAAAATAAAAAATTGTAAAAAAGAATTTTTGTCTGGCAATAATATCCATAGAAAAAAAGCTATAAACGTATTGAAAATTATAACAATGGCATAGTCTTTTAATAAATGTCTGAGAGAAAATTCTTTATATTTATTTATAATCATAAGCTGATATCCCATTTAAAAAATATATTCTATACCTATCATGGCTTGATAATCAAGGATTGATCCAAATGTTGTGTCATGATCCCCAATATTTAAAATTCCTGATGCAAACAATCTTGTGTTATCTCCTGCAAAATAGTCTACTAATGATACAAGCTGGGCTGATTTGTCATCTATACATTGGGTCCATCTCAATGTTATGTCAAAGAGATCAAAAACCTCGTCTTTTATATATTGGAGCATAAAATAATTTTGGCGTAAAAACATTAAACCGTTGTCATAAGTTTGTCCGAGAGTTTGTCTTGCCAAGCCAGCAATAGGATTAGCAAGGCTATATGCATCATGGGCGTTTCGTCTTAATTTATAATAATCCGATGCTTCTTGATCATTGTATCCAGTTTGATTATAAAAATATTCAAAAGTAAGACTTGAGCCTGATTCGAATGTATATGTTCCACCAACTAATAATGCACTATAGATGGAACTATCATTTTGTTCTATTGCTCTCATCGAATAATCTAAGGGGTTATTATCAGGAATCGGATAAAGTGCATCTGATCCTCTTTGGAAACCTGCTTCTCCATATAATATTAAAGCATCAGTTGCTGTTAATCCACCAAATAGACCCACGCTCTCCCTATGGTTATCGCCTTCTTGATGAGAGAGAATAAGGCTAATGTATCCCTTGTCGCTTGAATAATCAGTTTTTAGAGCATATGTTGTTTCAAAATCCGGATCATGGTCACGTCCGTCACCAGTATTAACTATTAAAGAATAACTCCAATCTAAATCAGGAATCCATAAAACTTTTGCAAATTCTTTCCCTTCTCCTTCCTGATTAGGTCTGCTTTTACCATTATCTGAGAAGAACGGGTTAGAAGGTGAGCATAAAAAAGATGGTCCCCATTGCAGAAATTCTCTTTCAAAGGATAAAAACCATTTATCTATTACCTGATATTGAAAAAGATATTCATTTATAAAAAATTCATATTCATGATTATTTTCACCTTTTTGTGTGCCAGTACGGGATTGTTCAAACAATAGTTCTGCTCTTGGCTTTATACTAAAAAAGAAGTCTCTAAAAGATAGCGATGCATCAGGTCTTAATTTGAATTCTTCAGAATAATCGTTAAGTTTTAGAAAATCATTGTCAGGATTCTGTGTGGAATCAGTCGGTTCGTTCATGGCTGCATATGACAGAGCACTCATTCTAAATTTATATCCATCTTTTAATTCAGTCAAAAATAGATTAGGGGAATCATCAGTGTTCTCTCCAGCAAGAATAATGCTGGAATTAAATATAATTATCAGGATAAAAATAATTAGACTAACTTTATATATTTTTCTATTCATTTTTATTAATCCATCTTACTTCATTAATAAATTAATATTAAAAGTTGAATCTGATATCTTTTTAATTATTATTTCACTGTAATACATGGTTGTAATATCATTTTTGAAAACAGCATTTGTGATTATCATTTTTGATACAAACAACCTTGATTCATTGTTTAGCTCAATTGTATTATTATATTCAAATGTTGCTGTTTTAAACAATTTTCCTGATATTGTATAAAAGTCTGCTTTCACTCCTACAAGCTTTTCTTTTGATATCCAGTATCTAATTCTATCGTAAGTGACTTTTTTACTATTTGCTTTTAAATCAAATATAAAACAGGGCTGATTGTTAAATTTTCCGTTTTCATTAAATTTTTCTATAATGTAATCTCCTGCATAATTGGTTGATGCGATATCTCCGTTTGATGCACCACCAAGTAGTTTTTGTCTCGGAGAAATGGGGACAGGCTTTGATAGTCCAGGCTTAACAAACCACATATTCCTGTCTCTCATTAATAGTTTTCTCCCCTTTACCTTGGCTGGAGATAAGAATTCGGCCAATGAATTAAAGTTGCTTGCTTTTAGTCTTAAAGTATTTTTCTGCTCTTTTCCTCCTTCAATGGATTCTATTTTTATTATCCACTCAAGCCCTGTTTCGCTTCCTCTTGAAAGATCTGATAATTTCAGAATTTCATCCGGGGTTTTAGTTGTCTCAGCATATGAAATATTCAAACCCGATACTAATAACACACTGAATAGTAATACTGTTTTTAATATGTATCTCATGTTATCTCCTGTTTGTTTAATTATTGCTTAAACGTGACCTAATGCATCTACAACATTTTGATTAGCTGCTCGTCTTGCAGGGAAAATCGCTGCTATCAGAGACAGGAAAATCATACATATTACCATAAAGAGAATATTACCCGGTAAAAGGTCAACATGCAAAGGTACTGGAGATGAACTTCCAGGTGGCGTATACGTCGGGCTCAGGATATAGATAACAAACCATATTGCTATATGGAAAATTGCACCGATAATACTGCCCAGAAATCCAATCATTGCACCTTCAATTGCAAACAGCATGTTAACTCCGCGTCTTTTAAGCCCTAGTGCTCGTAATGTGCCGATTTCTCTTGTTCTTTCAATTACTGACATTCCCATTGTGTTAACAGTACTCATAATTACAATAACCAGAACAATCGAAAATATAAAAAGAAAAATCATATCAAACATATTTTTTACATTTGAATAAAAAATAGACAATTCTTCCCATGTTTTTATTTCAAATTTAATACCAGCATTTTTCAATTGTTCCATGATTTGAGATTGTGCAATAGAAGTGTTTTTCCAGTGGTCCAGCAAAACAACAATTCTATCAGCTTTTTCTGAATCATATAAAGATTGGGCAAATTTAAATGGAACTTTAATAAATTTGTCGTTTATTGCATCAATACCTGTGTCATAAATACCAGACACTTGAATATCAAGGGCATTAAGTTGCCCATCAAGAGTTGCTGCCATAACTACGGCATCATCCTTTGGTTTTAATCCAAGATATTCAGCAAGGTCAGTTGCCATCTGAACACCATATTCTTTTTTATCATTCAATGTTTCGCCTGTGACAGGTTGAGCTGCAAAAAAAGCTCCCAAAATTGTTTTATCATCGCTTGGGATTACACCTTGGGCCATAAATATTGTGGAATTGCGACCATTTGATACAATACCGGATATGTCCAATCTCGGAGTAGCAAGAATTACTGAATCATTTTCTTCTATAATTTTAACAATTTTGCCAATCTCATCTTTATCAATCATATATTTATCAGGATCTGATTTGCCAAATTTGTTCCATCCCTTTTTATAAATAGTTAAATGGCCAATACCAGAGCCTCTGATCGCTGATGCACGTAAACCTTCATATGTATTATGGGTATATCCACTGAAAAGATTTATGGCTGTAAACCCCATTGCAATAGCCATTAACGTTACAAATGACCGACGTTTATTTTTAATAATGTTACGGAAAGCAACTTTTATCCACTGATTCATCTTAATTCTCCTTATATGCTTAATCTATAATTTTAAATTATCCTGTTATTTGACCATCTTCCAATTGTATCAGTCTATTCATCTGGTCAAGAAGGCGTTGATCATGTGTTGAGAAAACAAAGGTTGTTTTATCTCTTTTATTAATCTTTTTCATTATCTCAATGATTGAATTTGATGTCTTGAAATCCAAATTTGCTGTTGGTTCATCTGCAAGGACTATGGAAGGGTTGGTTATTAGAGCTCTTGCTATGGCAACACGTTGGCGTTGACCTCCGGACATCTTGTCGGGCCTGTTATTAACATATTGTTCCAATTCAACATCACATAAACGTTTAAAGGCTTCTTTTTTTGCCTTTGAAGAAGAGGCTCCCTTAATTTGTAACGGCAACATTACATTTTCTATTGCTGATAAAACAGGTATCAGATTAAAAGTTTGAAAAATAAAGCCTATCTCATTATTTCGAAATTCAGATTTATTATTATCAGTAATATTATCTATTTTTTTTTCATTAAAATATAAATCACCGGAAGTTGGTTCATCTATGGTGCCAATGAGATTGAGAAGGGTGGTTTTCCCGGAACCAGATGGTCCCCAGATAGCTGTAAATTCTTCTTTTTCTATTTTTAGGTCTATGCCTTTTAAGGCATGAACAATTGTCTCACCCAGGTAATAATCCTTTGTAATATTTTTCATTTCAATTAAATTCATTGCTATAGTTCCTTTATTGTTTTTTAAGTTTGTCCGAATAGAAACTTACTTTTTCAGAATTTCCATCCTCTTTATATATTTTAATTAAATTATTATAGACTTCCTCTTTTAGTGAAGAATATCTATCCGGATGGGTTTCTATAAGCTCTGCAAGATATTCAAAATCGGTTGTTGCTAAACTCTTTCGTTTTAGAAAACCAGGTAATGAAAGTGAATTATATCCTCGGGTTAATCTGATTTTGATAATATCTGGATCTCTCTTAACAGCTTTATCCATGAATCCGACCCCTTTATTTACAAAGGACATTTTTTTCATTGGATTCCATGTTGTTTCTGCCATCATTGTAGTGGCACTTCCAAGATAACAGAGGACAATATTATCTTGTTTGTTCAAATCATATCCCTTTGTCAAAGTTTCTAATGCCTTAGAAGCATATTTTCCTTTATCCTCCCGGGCTAAATGATGATAGGCTCTGCCAAGAAGTTCTAATAATTTTGTATTATCACTATCTGTCTTTAAGAAGGTTTCAAGTTCAGGTATTTTTTGAGTCAGAGTTTGATCATCTAATTGTAAAAAGTCTTTATATTTTTCAGAGCTAAATCCTGGAATTGAACTCAAGATCAGAATTGAAAATATATAAGTTACGAATTTAATACTAATGTTAATTGTTTGCCTGTTTTTCATTTTATTATCTCCTTTATTGGTTTGTATGATAATACACTCACGTTTATAATCTATACAAAGCAAATGAGATGAAAGGGTTTTAAAAAGGGATGAGTTGAAAATATTGAGTACAAAAGATAATATAATATTTTAAATTTTAAAAAAATGAACTTTAGTCCATTCCTATGTTACATACTACAGAAGTCTTGACTTAAAAATTATTAGTTAAGGCGGTAGTCAGGCTGATTCAGCATTTTCCTGGTAAAAACAATAGTATTCCGGCGGTGTTAGCACTCCGCCGGGATGCTTTAAAAAAAACCAGTCAACCAATAAAGAATCTAAGGAGTCATTTCATATAAGTCTTTTAATTTACTGATATGATCATTCCAAAACTTATTAAAGCGATCAATATCAGTTACAGGTTTTTTTACAATTTTAAGACAATACTCCATCTGTTTTGCTGTAGTATCTGTTTTAGAATAAAGCTTTAAGGCGTATTCAGAGAAATCTCTGATCATAAAGTCAAAAATTTGTTCTAGAAGATCTATCCCGAAATCTTCCATATTCAGTTTTTCAATTATAAGTTGTCCATAGGCAACAAGAGTGAACATTTCACCAAGGTATAGAAGGAAATCCATGTTCTTAGCCTGATCTTTATCCGGAGTTGCATTAATTAGCATCTCTTTTAAAATTTCTATTTGCTCCTTGAAAATATTTACATTGGGAGTATCAATTGTTTTGTAGGCAATATTGTAATCATGAAATTGGATTTTCCCAAGCCCTTTTGTTGCTCCCTGGTTAAAGAGAAATTCATCACAGACAGAGCTATCTTGTTTAGGTATAGAATTAAATTCACCCGGGTTGAAAAAATAATTCGTCATAAATTTTATGATTAAAGCCATGTTAACATGTACAGTTCCTTCAAGTTTTGGAAGAGCACGTATATCAACAGCAGCCATTTGAAAATAAGTGTCTTTTTCAAATCCCCTTGCAGCAATAACATCCCATATTAAATTAATAATAGTTTCACCCTGTGTAGGCACCTTCATTTTTACCATTGGGTTATATAATAAATATCTTCTGTCATTCTCAGAGGCGCTTCTCACATAATCAGTGGCTCTTTGGGCAAAAAGTTTCATTGCGACAAGTCGCGCATATGCATCCACAAACATCTGTTTTATATGGGGGAAATCAGTAACAAATTTACCATATAAATTACGGTTAGATGCATGATTAAGACCTTCGTAAAATGCGTGGGTACTGATGCCAATGGCAGCCCAGCCAAGATTAAATTTGCCAACATTGATAGTGTTTAAAGCAGAATCCCATGCTTCCTGGCCCGAGGAAAGAATTTCATTTTCAGTTAGGGGATATCCATTTAAAGCATACTCTGCAACATAACCTTCCCAGTCAACAACATTTTGAACCAGATCATAATTTTCATGTTCCGGATCAGCTACAAAAAATGTGTACTCATTAGTTCCTGAGTTTTTTGCAAAGGTGGAAACAAAAGCTGCTTTATTTGCATTGCCAATATAGTATTTGCCACCATCTGCAACGTATTTCCCATCGCCTAAAGGTGTCCCATCTTGCATCGGGGTTATCTTTGGAATGCTTTGATGGTGTGAGAAGAGTTGAAAAAATTTTATTCTCTTTCAAAAAGCTTAAGAAATCTTCATACCAAATTCGGTCATTGTAATCCTTTTTTAATTTTTTTTTACCCCGGGATTCAAAGTATCCAATGGTTTGTTGCATAATTTCTTTTGATTTTTCATCAAGGTGATTAAAAGTTTCTTGTTTTGGATTAAGTAAAATCATTGGATATTTCCTTTCCATATTAAGTTGGTATACTAACTTCTATTTCTAGTTTTTTTCAATTAAATCTTTAATCATTCGTTTCAATAAAAGTTTTTCTTCTATAGAAAAATTTTGTAAAAGCTCATGATTAGCCTTTTGCCTTTCCTTAAGTAATACTTCTTTTAAATCAGCTATCTTGTCTTCAAGGAAAGAGAAATTCTTTTTCTTTTGATATCCACGTCTAATAGAGTTACATGGACGATTTGTCTAACCTTGACGATTAGGTTTGGATCTTTTACAAACCTGTCTGCCATTTGGCTGATATGGATAAGCCCGTCCTGATGGACTCCAATATCGACAAACGCACCAAAAGCCGTAACATTTGTTACTATCCCCGGCACCTTCATTCCGGTAATAAGATCTTTGATATCGTGGATAGTATCATCAAAAGAAAAGTTTTCAAATGTATTCCTTGGGTCTCGTCCCGGATTTGCAAGTTCTTTTACTATATCAGTCAATGTTGGTATGCCAATAGTAATTGTAACATATTGATTAAGATGAATCGTTTCAATCAACTTTGAGTTCATGATAAGGTTTTCAATATCAACCGCCGCATCCTTTGCCATTTTTTTAACCACGTTATAGGATTCAGGATGGATACCGCTTCTATCAAGAGGTTGTTTTGCATTATGGATTTTTAGAAACCCTGCTGCCTGTTCAAATGCTTTTTCTCCAAGCCTTGGAACCTTTAGAAAATCTTTCTTTGATTTAAACGGACCATTTTCATTGCGAAACTGGATCATGTTGGCAGCAATGGTATTATTAAGACCTGACACCTGGCAAAGCAATTGCTGGCTCGCAGTGTTAGCCTCGACTCCAACCTGATTAACACATGACATCACCACATCAGTAAGAGATTTTTTTAATAGCTTTTGATCCACATCATGCTGATATTGACCAACACCAATGGATTTGGGATCTAATTTGACAAGTTCAGCCAAAGGATCCATAAGTCTTCTGCCAATGGAGACAGCTCCTCTGACAGTGATATCATGATCTGGGAATTCATCTCTTGCAAGTTTTGATGCAGAATATATAGATGCTCCGCTTTCATCAACCATGACAATATTAATGGAATTATCAAGACCAATCTCTTCTATAAAGGTCTGGGTTTCGCGTCCTGCAGTTCCATTACCTATTGCAATGGCTTCAATATTATGAGTTTTTACAAGATTATCCACCATCTCTTTTGCTTTTTGGTTATTCTTCTGATGGGGGAAAATCAGATCATGGTGCAAAAGTTGACCCTGGGCATCAAGGCAGACTAATTTACAACCGGTTCTAAATCCTGGGTCAATAGCAAGGGTTCTTTTTTGACCTAGGGGTGCTGATAAAAGAAGTTCCTTTAAATTCCTTGCAAAAACATCTATGGCAGTTTCATCTGCTTTTGCCTTTAGTTCATTAATATATTCCTTTTCAATGGATTTGGATAAAAGCCGTTTATAACTGTCATGTATGGCATACTTAACTTGAGACGCTGATTTCGACTCAATTTTCAAATATTTTTGTTCAATCAATTTTAATGCAAGCTCTTGATCGGGCAAAACATGCACAGAAAGAAAACCTTCATTTTGTCCTCTAAACATGGCTAATATTCGATGTGAAGGTGCTTTGTTTGCTATCTCAGACCATTCATAGTAATCCTTGAACTTAATGCCTTCTTCGTTTTTACTTTTTTTTACTTTTGATTGAATCGCTGCCTTATTAATAAACAATTTTCTAATAACAGATCTTATGAATACATCTTCATTAATAATCTCAGCAATAATATCTTGGGCACCAGAGATGGCATCTTCAATAGTCATTATGCCTTTTTCAGAGCTTATATATTTTTTTGCTTCGATATAAGGATCTTGATTTGAGTGACCTAAAAAAAAGTTAGCTAACGGTTCCAATCCTTTTTCTTTTGCATCTTGTGCTTTAGTCCGTTTTTTTGGTCGAAACTTTTCATAGACATCTTCAAGTTCAGCCATTGATGGAGCATTTTGAACATCTGTCTCAAGTGTTTCAGTTAAAAGCTCCCGTTCTTTTAAAGACTTAAGAATCGTTTCTTTTCTGAGCTTTAGCGCATTTAATTGTTCGATGCGATCACGGATTAAAGCAATGTTGACTTCATCCATGGAGCCTGTCATCTCTTTTCGATAGCGTGCAATAAAAGGGATTGTTGATCCCTGATCCAGTAAAGTGGCAACTGCCGAAACCATTAAATTAGATAACGACATTCCAGCAGCAATAGTGTCTATAATTTTCATGCCCTACTATTAAATGAGGTCTAAGATAAAGTCAAATAAATTATTATGTACTTGCCTTAGGATTACAGGATCGATAATATGGCATACATAATTTGATATTAAATTAGGATAAACACAACAGATACCAATGAAAACAAATAATTTAATTGGGCCGCCCATGGGTTTGGCATGGTTGATCTGGGGCCTGGGTGCCCTTTTTTATCTTGCAGGGTTTTTCCAAAGAGTTGCTCCTGGTGTAATGACTCAGGAACTGATGCAGGATTTTAATATCTCTGCCTCGGGTCTAGGCCATCTTTCCGCCCTCTATTTTTATTCCTATGTGGCAATGCAGATCCCAACGGGGATTCTGGTTGATACTCTTGGTCCAAGAAAGCTTTTAACTGCTGGCTGTATCGTGGCTGGCATTGGAACCATTCTTTTTGCGCTATCTCCGGGATTTTTTTGGGCTGGGCTTGGTCGACTTCTCATAGGAGGATCAGTTGCAGTCGCTTTTGTAGGGCTGCTCAAACTCTCTTCATCTTGGTTTCCAAAAAAGTTTTATGCCTTTGTTGCTGGGAATGCGTTATCCATTGGGCTTATTGGTGCCATTACAGCAGGTCCTCCGTTAAGGTTTTTTATGGATACTTTTAACTGGCGCGGAGTAATTTTCGTTACTGGACTGATGACCCTTGTCCTGGGTGGTTTGATCTGGTTTGTTGTCAGGGACTGGCCCCAGGAAAGAGGGTATCCCGGGTTTGCAAAAAAAATTCCCCAGTCTGATCCCTTGTCTTTCAGAAGCATCTGGCAGAGTCTTTTCAATGTGTTAAAATATAGGAATACTTGGCTTTTGTTTTTTATTCCTGGTGGGATTGTGGGGGCTACCCTCACATTTTCAGGTCTTTGGGGGGTGCCCTACCTGATTTCCCACCATCAGCTAAGTCCGACCAAAGCAGCTACTTTGACTTCTTGCTTGCTTATTGGTTGGGCTATGGGTGCTCCTGTTTTTGGATGGCTGTCTGACCGGATGGGGAAACGGAAACCCCTGTATATTGTGGGAAGCCTGGTGATGGCCCTTGGTTGGTCATTAATCTTATTCCAGGAAAGTCTTTCTTTTTATCAACTGTTTGTAGCTCTTTGGGTAACCGGTTTTTTTTCCGGTTGCATGATCGTAAGTTTTGCTTTTGTTGCAGAATCTGTTCCACAGTCTTTGTCAGGAACTGTTTCCGGCCTGACTAATATGGGAGTGATGATGGGTCCCATGTTGCTTCAGCCTGTGGTGGGTCTGATTCTGGATAGCAATTGGACAGGCCAGGTGGCAAACGGGGTGAGGCTTTATTCCCTTGACGCCTATGAATACGGGTTTATCCCCATGATGGGATGGGTTATCCTCTCTGTTTTACTTTTGTTTTTTACCAAAGAGACTCATTGTCGCCAAATGGAATGACCAGTTTCAGTCATTTCAATAATATGAGAAATTTCTGTCATTCAAGCTATCAAAGTACCAGGCTCTTTTCTGAATTCCGATATAAAAAAATAGACCCAATATTGAACCTAAAATCAGAAATAATTTTAAAAGAACATGAAAAAAGTGGGATGTAAACTTCAATTCAATTCAATTTCAATGTAAAAAGAAACCTCACTTTTAAAATACAAAAAAACTTATTATTGCTATTTTTTGGTAAATCACAGTAATTTCTAAGACTTTTTTTGTTAAATCACAAAAAAAGTCTTAGAAATTACTTGACTTTTTTTAAAAAATAATTTATGAAGTGTAAATGAGCCTATGTATTTTTATTTATAAAAAATATTTCAGAAAGAATAATGCAATGTCAAAAGAGAAATATTAACCATGGCAGAAGTCGGATATATTAGAGTTTCAAGTTTTAATCAAAATGATACAAAACAACTTGCAGAGATTAAAATCGATCATGTTTTTAAAGAAAAAATGTCAGGTAAGAATCTCAAAAGACCAAAACTCCAGGAATGTTTAAGCTTTTGCAGGGCTGGAGATACATTGCACGTTAATTCAATGGACCGACTGGCTATAAACTTGAAAGAGTTGCAACAAATAGTATGTAATATAACTAAAAAAGAGGTGAAAGTTCAGTTTCATAAAGAAAATTTAACTTTCACAGGAGAGGACAACCCGCTTTCAAAGCAAATGTTACAAATTATGGGGGCTGTTGCAGAATTTGAACGATCACTATTAAAAGAACGACAAAAAGAAGGGATAGAAGCAGCTAAAAAAAGAGGCGTGAAGTTAGGTAGAAAACCTCTTATGGATGATGAAAAGAAAGAAAAAATTATCAGCCTTTTGAATGAAAGACTAACGAAAAAAGAGATTGCATTTAAACTTGGTGTATCTTATGAAACAATCCGACTAACCCTTAAAAAAATTGAAAAAGATTATCCTAGAACAAAGATAATAAAGGAGAGTTGAAAATGACAAAAACTAAAGAGTTACGATTCTTTACCGAACCAAAACACCCTACAGATAAGCATCTTGGATGGGTAGCGTTAATTATAGACGATATCCACAACCTTTTTACAGAAATGGAGCTACATTTGTTTCAATGTTTTGTCTTCTCACAAAGAGAAGATCAATTTAGCGACCTTGCTGGCAGAGATATGACAGCTTTATTAAAAGGTGGTGGAATCGCAGAGTATAAAGAAGAATATTTAAATATTGATTTTTTATATCCATTAACTCAAAAAAATATTAATGACATTAAAAATAGAGCTAAAGATACGCTAAAACTTATTTCAATAAAAAAAGAAAGTAATTTTGATTTAAGCCGTTCTGATGCTTCTATGCTTGAAGCGATAATAGCGGGTTGAGAATAGTTGATTATAGGTAATTAATGAGGGTAAATTTTAAAGCGTGTGTCACTATGTGACACATTTTAATTTGTTGTAAATACCTGGTCGGGGCGGAGTGATTCGAACACTCGACCTCACCGTCCCGAACGGTGGATGTGATCTGAAAATCTTTAGCATCAACGGTTTTGGCAGTCAAAATTATAGTAGCAATATTGCTACTATTCAAACAAATTCGCCAGCCCTTTGCACTCGGTTAATCCAACCACATAAAAATTTTTCATTGCTGGAGATCCTGTCCTTTTTTCTGCGGGGATCCTTCATGCAAATATCTTTATATTTAAAAATCTTTTCCAGGCTATAGGATGCAACAAACAGAGCTGCATCCTTTTTATCCTGTATTAATTCGTTTAATGCAGCCAAGGACAGCTTTCCAAAATGACCATCACACAACGCGCCGATTATTTTTTGTGCTATCTTAACGGCTGTTTTTGTGCCGGCATTTACACCAAAATCAAATAAACAATATGCAACCTCCTGAAAAATTATCTCATCCCCTCGGATCCGGTCCCAATAGTTTTTTTTGTAAAATGATTGCACCTGGTCAAACAGATCTGCATCAAATTGGTCTGCATCGACCTTGGCCCAGCCGGACCATGATGGATTTTTGTGTCTCGCAATCCCTGCGTAGGTAAGGCCCCCTCGATCTCCAGGGATCTCATGCACAACAAAACCACCCTCCATGTCCATCACTTTTTCAAAACAAGGTATAAAATCAGCCATTTTTCATGCCCTTAATTTAATATTCGTATATTCATTACCCTCAAAAACAGAAGGCTGTTGACAGATTTGTTAAATTTTCACCGTCAGCTTAATATTATTATTTACTACCCTCAAAAGTAAGCTGTCCTGCAAACTTTCCTAAAATCACCTCAGTAGGAACTGTCTCTTTACTGACCTCACCGTCTATGTATACTATATCTCGCTTGATAAAATTTATGACTACATTAAAATCATAGTAAATTAGAGTGTTTGTAACAACCTGCTTTTCTCCATCAACTTCTATTATTTTTGTGCCATCATTAGCTGCAAGGATAATCCAGTCAAGTTTATACGTATCTATTCTTGCTTGCAAATCTTCAAGTGATATATCTTCGATTACATTTATGAGTTTATAGTCTTTATACACTCTTGTGTTCCAGAGTATATCATCTGTAACTTGAAGCTCATCAAGCTTAATTTTTTCTTTAATCTCAGTGGGCTTGATTTTTTCAATAGCTAATACGGTTGTCTCTTTGTCTGTTTTTAATTTTTGGTCGATAGGGACTTTAATTAAAGCCTGAAGTGCAAAACAATCAACTGCAAAAAATACAATTATTAATATTATTAGTTTTTTCATTTATTATTCCTTTATGGTGTGGTTAGAGTTTCCATATCAGCTTGAGTTGTTTTTATGCCTTTGCCGAATATTATTTTTGAGATTATGCCGTTGAATTGGTCAGCCCCACTATATCTACTACCTATATAAAGTGCTCCTGAACCCCAAGCACCATCATACGAACCAATAGACGTACTACTTCCATTAGCGGATATCTGTTTAGATGAATCCCACCAATAAGAAGCGCCCTTAGAATAGCCTACAAGAGAGTTAAACAATTGCAAATTGTTAGTGCCATCATTTGATAAAAATCTATTAACCAAAGCTCCTGCAAAGAGGAGTGAAGTACCATCATATAAAATTCTCGCATTTTTAAGAGACAAATCATCCGGTAACAACTGAGCCTCAACATAAACATACCCCTGCTTGTCTTCTATGAGCTTACTTGCATTCGCTGCGTCTGCCGCGATTAAGGCTTGACCAGCTAAGGTAACTCCTCCGGCTATAGGATGTGAGCTTACTCTTGCAAATCCATCATCCATTTGAGCAAAATCTAAGTACACTGCATCACCAGACGTAACCAATCTTATTCCAAACTCGGGATCAGTTACAGTTGGAAGAGTAGTCTCACATAAATGCCAGCCTGAATCACCTGCTACTTGAGTCGTTACAGCAACCCATGTTGTACCGCCGTCTATAGTTACTTCAATGGCTCCTGTACCTGTTTTGCGCTTGATGAATATACCGCCAGCATGAACCCCGCTTGCAGAAACGTATGGAACGAGAATTGCAGTTCCATTAGCTGCTGAGGCTGTAAAAGTGTTTTTATCTGCTACAGTTGTGCCATCTATTAAGACTACAGCTTCGGCTGTTATTGAACCATTTGTCTTAACCCAATCTGCATGTGTAAGATCACGATAGACTGTTGATCCTATTACATTTGTAGTTGAAGGCCATACAGCCCAGCCAGGATTACTTGTAAGATCTGTCCCTGCTGCTTCAGTTACTACATTTGAAGTTACAGTATTACCGTTTTCAGTATCATAGTATTCTGTTACGGCTGCTGTGGTTGTGGGAATGTGGTCTGATGGGTTTTGGTTCGTTTGACCTGTTACTTCTTCGAGTTGAAAGTCTGTTATATTAATTGTTAGTGGATAAGAAGCTCCAGCATCATCCGGCACAATTCCAAAAAGAATTTGATTGTTAGCATATCCTGTTTCTCCTGCTGCTACTCCTGAGATAGTTATAATTTGTTCAGTGGGAGTAATTGTCCAGCATTTAGTGATATCAAACAAATATATTATAGTCCCGCTACCCCAACTGTATGGCTTTACAACAACAGGACTACTTGAACTTATAGTAACTCTACAAACAAATTTGCGCCCAACCATTAGACCTGTCCCCAGAGAAGTATATCTTCTTAAATAATCATTAGAGGCATTACATTGATAACTTGTTTCAGTTACATTTGTAGGACTTCCTTGGGCACTCCAACCCGCAGCAGTTAAATCCTGACTCCACAGACAAAGATTAGTAACATTTCTCGCCCCATATCCTGCCATACTGTTAATAGGGATATCTTTCTTGAGTAGCCCCTCAAAATCAAACACGTTAAATACGCTTGCGCACTCGTAAGGATCGCTCGGAGCGTATTTTTCTTGGAAGGTTACTGCATCGGCTGTGTTGGTTAGGTTTAAAACCAACTCTTGGTCTCCTGCTCCCCCATAACTCGTAACATCCCAAACAGGGGCATAAACCGTGGGGGAAACAACCGGACGTACAGCCTGAGCATTTGAAGGAACTATTAAAAAAGGCAGGAGCAATAATCCCAAAAAGAGTTTTTTCATAAATTTAAGCATGTTTTACCTCTTTGTTTTTTTTTACCATTCAAGGCCAGCAATAGTGTCATCGGTCCCAGTACCTTCCTTACCATCATCAATGAACACTCTCCACTCTCTATCAACTGCGCTATTCTCAACCTTTAAATAGGTTGTTGCTGTATATGTTTCATAGTCTGTCCAAAAGGACCGACCGGCCCTCCTGTTTTGCAAAATCACCTCTGAGCCTGTACGGAGTTGATCAATATAAAAAAACATTTCCTTTGCATTTGGATTGATATCTGATTTGACAATCACTGAATCGCCGGCATAACCGTCCGCCCCTGGATCTGTATCAACACTTATTTCTTCATAATTCAATGAGGATCCGGTTGATGTCTTGCCGGTCTTGCCGTTGTCGCAATAACCAATCTCACCCAAAAACATGAATAAAACCACAATAAATAAAAGTAAAAAAAAGAACCCGGCCTTAAAAAATTTTTGTTGTTTTGTCTGTAACATTGAAACCCTCCTTGCTCCATTTTTAGAGCTAAAAAATTAATAATTATAGATATAAATCCATTTATTTGTTTTATCTCTCCGATATTTTACCCAGGCATGACCCAGGACCTCGCCCTCATCTTTAAAAGTTCCCAGGACAATTTGGGCATCATACCCGTCCGCCCTTAGATCCTGGCGGAGGATAATTGCCCGATCAACACAATCACCCTCTATTGATGGGATAAAAACTCTTTTTGATGCAGCACAAGATAACAATAGTGATGTTATACATATTAGAAAAAAAAGTTTTATCATTTCCCTACCTCTATTAATTTACAATTACTATGCCATGCATTATAAGTCGCATTGGAACCAGCCACCCCCTGTGTTCTTACATCGTAGACTCCAACACGAATCACAGTGGATGATATTTTTTTAATCCCCATTTGATACACTTCTACAGACCACGCCTCTATTTCATCTATCCACTCTGATTCAATACGCATAGAAAAAGGATAAAGAATGAAATAATTAGTATTAGCATCTTCCACAACAACATCAATATAACCGTCTTGCGGAACCGTTGGCGAATAAACGCCTTTTATTTTAAAATACTCCTCATTGCTACTAAATACTACTTGACCAGAGGGGTTTTTTACTATTAATCCGTATTCCGGCAGAGCATTTAACTGACCCTTTATAAAAGCAATCCAGCCTATTGTACCAGCAAGGCCGTGCTCCCTTTCGACGGTCGCTGATATGAAAGTAGACCCACTTTTATTTATCCTTTTTAAAGCACAAAAAGTTGTTGTGCTTGGTCTTATTCCAATTATTGGAATTTGTAGAGTATTCACAAAATTTATTGTATTTTCCCCATAGGTGGGATAGCCATAATCTACCAAAGATAAGCTTCCAGATTGAAAAAATGAAAAATTACTATAAAGGCTATCTATTTGGATCCCACCAGTGTAATTTTTAATAATTAAACCATGGTTTATCATTTATTATAATATCTCCTATGTATATAAAAAAACAACGACAAGGGTACTGGATGATGGGAAAAGGATCCCCCCCGCTGCGGTCCAGGTTATGGTTGTCCCACTCCTGCTAACATGGTGTGATGTTTTATTCTGTTCCAAAGCTATACCAAACTCACAAGTGGATTTTCCATCGATATCATTTAGGGCAACATTACCACTTACCCCAGCAGCAATCTCGACACTATATCTTAATCTTGTTACGCAATCTGCTCCATCAAGGGTTATATTTCCTGCAGCATCATAAATTTTTAATCCAAAATCTGACATTATGGCAAATACCCCAATTGGACCCTTATGCTTGTATATATATAATCAATCTCAAACACCGTTGCATCAGCCATTGAGCCGGTTGATAAAACTGTGATCTGTCCGTCATCATAATTGATTGTGTAATCTGTGTCCTCAGTGTAGGTTGTCCCGCCGTCAACTGTTGTGACCTCAACGCTTGCTGCATTTATTGTGTCATAGTCCAGGACAACAGCAACATCATGGTCAGAGGTAAACTCCTCATCCACAATCTCAGTGTCACCATAAACTCTCAACCATTTATTTGAAAAATCAACCTGGAACTTATCATCGCTTGATTTTGCCAGGCCCGCTGTAATTGTCCCCAGGTTTGCTGATATTGATGAAATTGATGAGGCTGTCACGGTATCTGTGTAAATATCACCCCCGTCAATCTTGGTTGTGTCTGAGGCATGTCCCCAGGAGGAGTTGTTTGTTGATGACACTGTCCAGTCATCTGCATCAAAAGCACCAGTGGCCCTGGCTGTTGAGCAATATTTCACACTTGTTGAGTCTTGCCATAACTCACCCACAACATATGGAGTTGTTGGCTCTGTTATGTAAGTAATCCCGCCGCCTCCGCCGGATAAGGTCAGCACTCCATCATTAAAATCAAAAGCATCACCCAGCTTAAGCCGGTTGAGATCCAAATCAAAATATGTTGTGCCGGCTGCATTTTGCAGCCTGCCTGATGTTATGGTCCCCAGGACAGCCTTTATTGCAGCAAGATTTGTGACATTGATATGGTCTGCAATGATCCCGTCAACGGCAATATCTGTCTGGCCGATTTGCAAGGTTGTTGCTGTTTGTATGGCTGAATAGGCAGAGGCATTGCCGGAGGTATCAACGGCCTTTAATCTGTAATAGTACGCTGTTGAAACCTCAAGATCCATTGAATCCGAGTGAAAACTTGCCTTGATTGCTCCAAGTATAGTAATGTCGCTTGCAAAATCGCTGACTGTGGATCTCTCAACAATATAATGGGACATATCAGTTTCTGTGTTGTGATGCCAAATCATTGCAATCACTTTGAACCCTGCAATAATTGGATCCGTTGCAAGCCAGGCTGGAGTTGCCGGAGCTGATGAGTCCTTTGTTGTTGTGTGTAGGACCTGTGTGCAATATGGAGTCACGTTGCCTGAAACATCAACAGCCCTGACAGCCACACCATATTGTCTATTTGCAATTAGCTCCCATCTAAATTCTCGATCATTTGTCGAAAACGAGGATTTTTTGTTTGTTGTCATATCCTCGAGCTGCACCTGGTAATGATGCCAATAGTCGGAGCTTTCTGAGTCACTGTTCCAGGTTGCAAGGAGTGTGACAATATTGCCGCCATCAGAGGCAATGATTGAGCTGCTCACCAAGGCCAACCCTCCAGGAGTTGACAATGGGCAATCTGTTGTATCGATTGGAACAACACAAGTGTCCTCTGTGTCAGACTCTATGCCTGACTTATCAACCGCTTTTATCCTGTAAGTTATACTCTCAGACACACCCTCATCAATATAAATTATTCCGGAATTATCAATTGATGTCAAAACCTTGGTTGCTGTTGCCCAGGTTGCACCCTCTCTGATTTCATAATAATCAAAATCAAGATCTGAAACTGCGGCCCATGTAAAAGCAACATTCCTTTTGATAGAATTCCATGTACCAGCAAAGTTTACAACATCAGCCGGAGGAGCAAGTTTTCCCTGGATTGTGATTGATTCTGTGTTGTCATCAGTATCAACAGCCCCCTCACCCAAAACTGAGACATAAACCTTGTATGTATCACCAATCACCAGGTCGGAATTGATGACAAAAGAGTTTTCAAAAGACTCCCCAATTTTAATTGGATCAGTGGTTGCTGTTGTATTTTCAAGCCATATACCCCAATTGACTCCGGCTGTTGTATATCCCCTGGTCCAGCTTACATTGATATTGCTTTTATATGTCCCGTCTGCTGCATATGATAAAAACTCATTTAGGATGACGTTGACAGCCTTTTGTTTCCTGGTGATCCAGGGAGGCACGTCAATAATATATGAGTCATTTTCAGTGTATATCTCGGACAGGTATTCAATCCCTGAAACGGTCCTGTCCATGTCATCTTTTCTGGTGATATTTAACAGGCGATATATTTTTTTATAGGTATCGGCATTGCCAAACAAAAACAGATCCTTTGCCTCCGGGATAGTTAACCAGGCAACCGTGACTGTCAATGTGTCTGTTGTCCCAACTGCATTGTTGACTGTTTTTTCAACAAGAGTGTCATCAGAAAGCCGAACCATGATCTTGTATGTAATCCCACTTTCAATTTCAACCTCCTGGTCAAGTTGGACATATGGGTTGCCGGATCCGTCATCATTGCCAGCATCCAAAATCCTCGATCCAACTCTGCCTGTTTCATAATCAACAATCTCATGCTGAAAATAAAAGAGATCTCCAACTGTGCAGCCAAAAGAATCAACAGAGGCATCAAAAGTGACAACACGGTTTAAATATTTATTTGAATTGATCCTGAAAACTGCCTCCCTGACAGCCTCTGCCTCGGAAATTGAGGCATCAATTGCAACCTGGGCAGCCTGGCCCTCTGCTGTCACTCCAAGATAGGCATCAGAATAAACACAGACAACCTGTCTTGTATAATCTTTGTCCGGATCGGTATATTCAACCTCAACAGCATTGGCTCTGTCTTTTTGAGCCAAATATTGAATATTAAAGGTCCCCTCTTTAATGTTGCCCATTGTGAACATATGAGAAACAACACTATTTGGGGCATCAAGAAAGACTCCATATTTTGTCCCACGCCTTATGATCACGGCGCGGCCAAGTCTTGCAATTTTTTGGAGGTTGCTCCAGGCATCCCCTGAAAACAAAACCGTTGCCCCGTCAAACCTGTATCCACCATCAACAGTCTCATCACAATAATCAGCCCAATTTTTCCAGTCATCCCAAATAAGCCGATCCTTGTCAATTTTTGGTGAGACATGCTGAACAAGTAAAGCATAGGCCATCCAAGCTGGGCTGGTTGCTCTTTTATTTACCCAGGCTGGAGTTGCAAGGCTTTTATCCCAAACACTGACATAATCCCTAGCAGCAATACAGGTGAAACGTGGTTGTCCTCCACTGAGTTGATCAGTGGCAAGGGCTTTTATTGCATACTTTGCAAGACCTGGGTAAATTAAGGACTCCTTGACTATCTCCTGAAGGGCAGCAAAATGAATATCAGAGTTCCCGCGATATGATGTCTCTGCGGCATTTGTCCTGGCGATCTTCACCTCATATTGAGCCGGTGTCAAGTCATCTATCTCAACAATTTTCCTTTGAGTTTGAGTTGTTTGCCCTGTCATTGTGTAATTATCGTCAAGGATCCAATCTGCTGCATCCTTGACCCTGTACTCAACAGAAAAAGTTGCCGTCCTTGGGTCCATGCCTCCAGTATCACTTGTATAATAAAACCCATTTGGTGCGCTGATAAAGATCCGGAGTTTTTCAACGGCATTGCCGTCTGTTTGTTGAGTGACTGGTGTGCCATCCAGCAACTTGCTCCCTATATCACTTTGGCCAACTACCTCATCAAACCCATCAATGACGGCATCAGAATTACTGCCCAGGCGATCTGCAATCACCTCAATCTCTCTGAAATATGCATGTGGCTGATCATTGATCCTGACATCAGTGATTGAATCAATTGAATGATCACAAATAGCCAGGAGGACATTTAAAATCTCTTTGTTGCCGTCAATGGTAGCAAATTTATTAATTTCATGACCCGCAACCTTGTTTGCACCAAATAAAATCGGGATCCTTGCATTTTCTGTCCGACCTTGATACAGCTCCCCCCACCCATAAGTTTGAGCTGCTGCATCTTCTGATCCTGATCCATAGCTCCCGGCTCCCGCTTTTGGAGCATCCGGGCCCAGGGCAGAGCATAAGGCACTCATTGCATATCCAATGACAAGGGTTGCTGCAATATAAACCGCACCATAAGCGACCGCCGCCATCACACCGGCTGAGATTGCAGCCGTCATTGTTGCATATCCTGTAACCCAGGCCGCAATTGCTGGGGCCTCCGTTTTTGCAACAATAGACAAAAAATCCTCTGGTTTGATTTCAATAAAATCGAATTGATCATCAGTAACAACAACACCATTCCGCGATATTACAAATTTAATACCATCCTCATTGAGGTTAATATCACGAAAATAATAGTCAAGGCCCTGGCCCTCAACATAAGGAACAACTGATTTTTCATTTATGTCAAGGTTGAAGGGATCTTTAATCTTGGTAATTGTTACCGACATATTTATAATATCCTATTGTTTTATATTCCCAGGTTGATAAGCGATCCACGGCAACCGCTCTTTTCATTGTGCTGTGGATAATCAGGCCCTTGCCAATATAGACCCCGACATGATTTGAAAACTCATGATTTGTTGATAAAAACATGACCCCGCAAGGAGCCTCTGGTCTGTCAATTTTTTCCCAATTTGCAAGCTCCTGTCTGTCCATCTCTCTGTTTGTTGCCTCAACCCCAGCACAAACAGCCGGATTGACTTTAGGGATATAAATCCCATTTCTTTTGAAAACCTCCCTTGCAAGATCATAACAATTAAAAGTCTGCTCACAAAAAGGCCGGCCGATAAGATCATTATAATCAATCATAATTGCACCCCCATTGCTCCCACTCCTGGCTGACCTCCATAATAAATCTCTCTGCCCAATTCTTTGCACCTGGTGAAAGTCCTGTCACATTCAGTCTCTGCCCCTGAATATCCACACCGGTCATCATCAAGACCGTCATACCTGCAATGATTTTTCAAGTATCTGTTTTGTGGACATCTTGATTTCATAAGGTTTTCAGCTCCAAGCTTAAAAGTAATTTTATAATTATTTTTGACAGAGGTATCAATAACCTCCATTTCCTCCTCAAACTCCGGTGTGGCATTGTCAAGATGGGCTGAGTGGACAATATAAATTGTGACCATTGCACCAATACCGCCGCCTTGCTCCTCAATAAATGGCAGCAATGACCTTGCAAGATCTGTCACTGTCAGTGTCACCATTGGAATCTCTGCCTCCTTTGTCTCAGACATACCAGATAAAGAAAAAATTACAGGTAACCAGGTCAAACTATTCCACGTTATCTGTTCATTATTAAGACAGCAATATCCTGGATCCTCCCCAGGGTATTCAACTTTTAAAAGGACCAACCAGACATCATCAGAGTTGAGCTTGTTTTTTTCTGTGATCCCGTCAGAGCTTATGTCAATAGGCATTTTAAACCTCTGTCAATTTAATTGTTATTGCAAAATGATCAACCGGAACATATGTGAAACCAAGTTCATCATCACTATAAACAACAGTATAGGTTGAGCCGCCTGTCATCGGATTTGTAAAGGAAAAGGATCCGGATCCATTTGCCTCAAAATGAGTCTGCAATGCTGCCTGATCAGCGGAGGACATCCCTGAATATTCAAGCTCAAAATCAACCTTTTTAAGAGTTGCCTTTGCCCTGGTCATTGTATATCCAGCCTCTGAAACACCTTTATATCTTTTTTTCCTTGGTTTTATTTTCAAACCCGTTGGAGCTGCGATTGATGGATATGCCATATTTTACCCCTGCATTACTGCCTTAAAATTATTTGTAAACCCGCCTTTATTCCTTTCCAGGGCATCCAGAATAATCCCGATCACCCATTTTTCACCATCCCACTCAACCGCGCCCTGCTTTGCCTCGGTGTCCTCTCCGGTATTATTTATTAAATTAATTTGTATATTTGGAGCACCACCTCCGCTGGATCCGCCCACGGCCTTGACTCCCAAATCACCGGATTTTGTCCTGGTTAATGGGATCACTGCCTCATCACCTTTCTCACCCATAACGCCAAAACCTCCGCCATGAGCAAACATTGTGGGCTCTGTGATAATTTTATTTGTAAAAGCTCCGCCCTGGGCATATGCAGACAAGTGACCAGTGGATCCGAACGCATTACCTTTTGCGCTGAACAAAGTTCCAACCCATTTTGTCACGCCCTTCATAACTGTTTGCTGGATCATAATCCTGATCATTTGTGCAATCAGTGAGCTTGCAAATTGTTTATACTCAAATTTTCCCGTGGTCGTGTAGTCAACAAGGGCATCCTCCATATTTTGAAAACCGGTTGCTGTAACTTGCTCAACACTTTCCATTTCTGTGCCTATGCTGTCAGAATAATCCTTGACTGCATTTTTGGTTGTATCGGCATTTTTTTGAGTAATTTTCTCAAGCTCTGCGGAATACCATTCGTCAAGTTTTTTCTTATCTTCAACATGGCTTTTATAAAAATCATATTGTTTTTTCAAATTAAGTTTATCAAGCTGAAAACTTGTCAAAGTTGCCTCATTATAATCATCAATAAAGGCAAGCTCTCTTTTCTTTTTTTCTTCTGCAAACTCTTTTTCAAGCCTGGCTCTCTCCTCAAGTCCGGCCTGGAGATCCTTGGTCTTTTCTGACTCTTTTTCCTTGCTGCTGTATTCAATTATTTGATCCAACTGCCCCAGATTTGAATGAGTTGACGGTCCTGACTTCAAAGTCTGCATTTTCTTGTAATATTCAAACATTTGCTTGTAACCTTCAACATTTGACCTGGTGTCTGGCAAGTTCATTGCATCCCCAGTCAACCAATGTCTCTGTCCCGTTACAAGATCCTTGACGGCCTTGCCAAGGTCCAGGATTGAGTTTGTGACTCCCCGCCCTTTCTCCGCAATGCTTTGAAGGCCGCTATTACTTAGCTTTTCCATAGCCTGATTGATGGCAACAACAGATCCAATCAAAACGCCATATTGTCCGCCAAACAAATAAGCACCGATTATTCCGGTGCCGGCGGCATCTGTCAGTTCTGATGGAACGCTGCTATAAAGAGATTTAATGTCTTTTATGACCTTAAGAGTTGACTTGATGCTCTCTTTTGTTTTTCCAATATAAATTGGGACATTCTGTTTTATTAATCTATCATTTTGATCAGCCCAGTTTGCAAACTCTTTGGCAATCAAACTGGTTTGGGTTTTTATCTCTTCAAAAATACCGGCATCCATAAACTTTTTCTGGACCATCACAAACTGATCAGACATATTGGACACTATTCCGTCCATTGTCCTGGCTTGTCTTGACATGCCGCCCTCAAATCTTGAAAAAATCTGCTCAAGTGCTCCGGAGATCCCTGATTGAGTCTTTTTTGCAGAGACAACCATGTCCTTGCCATTTTCTGACCACCTGAAGCTGACATTATCACCCTCTGTTTTTGCCTTGACTCCAAACTCTTTGAGCCTTTCAAATTCACCCGTGACGGCATCCGTGAACATTTCAACACCCATGTTTAAATCTTTGCCCATAGAGGAGGCAGTATCTCCCAATGTCCCCAGCCACCTGGTCCCTGACAAACCAAAAGCCTCAAGCTTGACAAAACTTTCCGTGACCTGGTTAAGTTCATAGGGAGTGCTTTTTGTAAAATCTGCAATCCAGTCCATTGACTTTTTTGCTTTTTCTGAGGACCCGGTGATTGTTTCAAGCATAACCCCGTATCGTTCAAAATCCCGAGCAGTTTGCAAAAAACCATTTGCAAGCATTCCAATACCCGCACCACCTGCAAGGGATACAATCGCGCCATTCAAAGAAAAGACAGACTTTTTTAATGATCCCACTCTTTTCTGAAAACTTTTAAATGCTTTTTCAGTGTGATTTTTCGCGAGTAGTTGTATTTCAAGCTTGTTATCCACGATATTATATCCTTATTCCCTTGAGTTTTTTCTTGAAATTGTTTGATATATTCCTGTTTGCTGATCGTTCGTGAGCTTGCCAGAATGGACTCATAATCTCCCTGGCTGGAGTAGTAAAAAATTGTGTTGTTTTTCTTAAAAAAAACGGAGTGGATCCGCCCTCAACTTTTCCAAGACTTGCCCCTTGATATGTCATCAATCTTCTTTGACCAGGAGATATTGCTCTTTTGAAACCCTCTTGTTGTGCTTTTGCAAGTTTCCTCCAAGTCCTTTGATTTTTCCCAACCCACCCGACCATGACTGAAAAAGGATTTTGTGTCACCTGGTAACGTACAACAGAGGCAAGCTTTTCAAGTGGTTTTCTGTTTGGTCTCCGGCCGTGCAACCGCCTTGCAATAAATGAAAGAGGAGTGAAAGCTTTGCCACCTGGCTTGCCTGCTCTGATTTCTTTTTGAAGGATCCTTTTGAGGACAAAGCCCTCAACTTTAACTGCCGTATTAAGGGCCTTGTCAACATCCCTACCGGCTTTTTTAATGCCCTTGATGACATTGCCAATGCCCTTAATTGTAACGCCTGTCCCTTTAGTTGCTTTTTGGATTAACATTGTCCAGCATTGTCCCTTCTAAGGCTTGAATTTTTTTCCAGTTTCTTGTTGAAAGTTCAATCTCATGTCTTTTTGCAGCTTGTCTGACCTCTTCATAATCAATGCCAACAACCCCTGCTCCTGATGTCCTCGTTTGTGTTTGTACGGACAGCCAAATTTGCCAGGCATCATGGTTGATTTCTAAGAGATCCGGGGGCAAACCATACTCACACCCAATGCACTTGTCTGAGATTTTGTTTGTTTGAGATTTTGCACCGCAAATGTCACAATATTTAATCCTTTTAGGATCAATGTGCCATCTTAGGTGCTTTTGGAGTTTTTTTCTTCATCTTTTGCTCCATAAGTCTCACGCAAAACCTCCTCCCAAACATCCCTTGCATCTTTATTGGGACGGTCATCAAGGAAAGCAAGGTCCTCTGTTGAAATTGCAAGAGTCAGGCCCATCTCCATAGCTTCACAGGCTTGGTCATAATCCGGCACAAAACCAAAGGGAGAAAATCCAAGCTCTTTAAGATCCCTGACCTCTTTCCTAGTCAAAGATCTCGCCTTTATTTCTCGGCCATCAATGATCACAATCCCTGCCTGTTTTTCTGGCTGTTTTTTAGTGGTCATTATGCGTGTGCCTCCGGATTACTTAGGGTTACAAGCAGGCTTGTTTCCTCAGATGCATTTGTGTAATATGCAGCAAATGGCAATGAAACTGCAATCCCCATTGGTCCCTCAATGCCTGGTGAATTTAATGCATATTTGATCTCTGGAAATAAAATCACAATTTTTGATGTTGCACTCTCCTCAAAGGTAAGCTCAAGGCTTGACTCTGTTGAATCAAGTGCCTTTTGCAAGAGAACAGTGTCCTCAAAAAGTGCATTCAGGTTGCCGGTGATTGTCATCACACCCTCTGGAATTGATCCTAGGACACCACCGCCTCCAATTACATATTGACCAGTGTCAACATTAAAATTGATGGAACAATCCACCATTTTTGCATTGCTGATTGTGGATCCACCTTCCTTGAGAGTAAGCTGATTGTTTTTCAACCTTGCAAAACCCAGGTCTGTTGGATCTGCATCAAATGGAGATGTCCCGATCACCTCAGAGGTTCCAACCACACCAAAGGTTGCAACAAGCTCTCCATCATCACCTGCTGACAATGAAATTGTGCTGATTTTGCAACCTGTATATAAAAAATATTTAGGGGTTGCAAGGTCTGTGAATTGGTGCTCAAGAGTCAATGACGGCCTTGTTGTCCCAGCCTTAAAAGCATGAGCATATGGACTTGATGCCCCTGTTGTGACTGGTACTCCCAGTGCCGCCTTGAGCATGTACCAAAATGCAAGGGAATCAATGGGGACGTTAATCTCACCAGATACTGACGAATTGCCGTCATAGGGCTCAACAGGATTGATGTTGCCCGTAATGGTTGCCGGTTGTGTCTGATTTCGTGACATTTTCAAAGTTGAGCTGTTGATGGGAATCACAAAGCCAGCCGCTGCTGCTGTCCCAAAAGTTGTTTCAAACCCAAGGACAAGCTTTGCAAGTGCTCCGGTTGCCTGTGTCATAATATGTACTCCTTTTTAAAATTTTTATTTATTCGTATGGGTCCTGACCAATTGTTTTTGGCTGAGTAATTGAAATCTGCACATTTGCAGATACAAAAGGAAACTGCTCAATGGTGTCATATGCTGTATGTATTGACTCAAGGTGGCAATTTGAGGGCATATTGTCGATAATGACACCCAAAACCAACAATCTCAAAGCCTCGGCAAACCTGCCTCCTTGAAACCTGACAACACCGGCCACACTCACTGGTTTTGTATCGTCTGCAACATAACAGGACACCCCTATCCCATGAGCTTTAACATTTTGAGACAGACCCGCATCCTTTGTCATTGGAAAAATGATCACAAGAGGACAGTCTGCATCCTCTGGCTCATTTCTTGAGTCACAGTTTTCCATGACAAGTAAATCTTTGCCATAGTTAGTGGTTGACCAGGTTGTGATGCCCGCATCTGCGGCAATAGCCTCTCCAAACAATGACAATAGTGTGTTTATGTCCGCCATGCCAACCTCTCATTAGCTGCTGTTTTTATCTCCCAGGTGAGCTGATCAAAAGACACAATTGCGTCTTTGATATCATTTGATATCTTAAATACAGCCCCCTCAATTTCGAACGTATGACCATAAGCAGGTGCTGAAGCATCTGCTTTTTTGACGATAATTGTTGCAAAATCCGCCTTGAATTGCTGACCATCATTGCCAAAGGTGACAACAGCATCAATCTGTGTTGTCGCTGACCCATTGTAATAATTGATAGTTTGTGCAAATTCATCCGTATTGATAAACACATCGTCAAGATCATCCGCCATGTCCTCAAGAAAGGAATTCATTACATGGTCCTCTTTTTAATTTGCTTTAAAAGAAAACCTTTTAACAGCACCAGGACATCCCTTGAGGCATATCCGGACACTGCCACAATCGCCGCCTGCAATCCGGGAGTGAAAGAGGTTGATTGCAAAAGACAATGCACAATAAATCCGACAAAAGCGGCAGTAATAAGGCTTATAAACAAAAAAACCCAGGAAAAGTCTTTTTTTGGGCTGTTAAGATAAGCAACCCCACCGCCAATTGCAGACAATAACAAAACCGGCAAGACTTGAAGTAAATCAAAAAGCATTTGTTTAAAACAAATAGGGTCCTGCATGGTTTACTCCTTTTTGTCTTTTTTTGCACCAGCATCAGCCTTGGCTTTTGCATCAGCCTCGGCTTGAGCTTTTTCCGCTGCCTCAATTTCCGCCTCCAGTTCCTTTCTGATCTTCGCCTCCAGGGTCCCCCTCTCTGCCTCTTTTTCAGCTTTCTCCTGGGCAAGACCCTTTTCTGACAATTCAAGTCTTGCAAGAGTTGCTTTGTCCGGATCAAGACTGATGACCTCCCCAGCCTTAAACTCAACATGACCAGTAATCTCATAAAGATCATTTTTTATATTTTTAAGCTTGCCAAGCCGACCAGCGGCCTGCTTTTTATCCAACTTGATTAATCCTGCGCCCAGCCTGATGATCCCTGTGGTCACAAATTCCTTGATGTTCGTTTGCATGATATCTAACTCCTTAAAGGGTACAAGCCAGATTTTATGTTTCCATAACATCCAGCTTTTTAAAATTAGCCAGATTCTATCCCATGGTAACCAGGCAAGCGTTTTGCCAGTATCCATATGCAACATTCCTCCAGGCATCAATGCCATACTCACAGGCATCATTATCAAAGGCATACTCTGATGTTTCATCCTTGATCTTAAGCTCTGGCAATGTTTCCTCTTGACGGATAAAACTCTTGACATTGCTGTCAGTTCTGAACACACCAAATTGAGTGGTCCAGGAACTAAGTCTTGGATTTACAGCAACTTTGATTTCAAAGTCATCAAAGGCATCCAGTGCTGTTTGTGATGCTGCAACCTGGCCAATTGTTTTGATTGCTGTTTTTGCAGCAAACATCAAAGAAACGGGAACCATGACGGTGAATTTTGTTGCATCCTCATTCATTGGCTCACCCTGATCATCTAAAAAGCCAATAATTGCACCAATTGCCTGAATGATGCAAAGTTGCATCTCCTCAACAGACGGAGCTGTTATTGAACCGGCATTTATTACTGGCAAGGCAGAAATATCAATTGTCAGACTATTGGACTGAGCACCGCTTTTTCCTTCTTCGTGATCAGTATCAAAATAATACTGGCCATCATAGCAAAGCCCCGTGGCTCCGCCCAGGATAAGGGTTGATAAAAGGCTTGCCCAGTGAGTATTTGCCCGCTTTGCAAGTTCTTTGATCCTGACCATCGCTTGACCGGTCTTGTCCCGTCTCAGGTGTTTAAGCAAAATATCAATTGTTGATTCAAAATGCAGGTTTTTGACTTCAATGCCGTTTTCTTTCAACCCCTTGGCATTTCTACCACCAGCCCACTCCCGCATGGTGGGACTTTGACCCAACCAGGCATATGTTTCAATATCCTGGTCAGATTCAAAATAGTTTGAAAGGTCATTAACCCAAATCGCCCCAAGGGCAGCCGTAAGTGCTTTGTAGAAAGTGCCAATGACACCCCTCTGTGATATTAATTTCATTTTTTAACTCCTGTATAATTTATAATTAATAATTGTTTTAAATATAAAATTTACCTGGTTTTAGGGTCTTACGCCTCTTTTGCCCAGGTCCCAACCATTTTCGTAACTGCCCAACCCGTTGCATCGCCATACTCAATATCAACATAATCGCCCCTGCATGCAGTGGCCTTGGTATTAAGCAGATCCTTGTCATCAACTGCTGACAAATCACGACCCTTGATGCCATCGTTTACATTTGGACTGACTGTCACAAGGACGGTTCCAAATGGTCCAGCATTTACAATGCGGCACTTCATGCCCTCAACCGCTGGCAATGTGATCACTCCGGCATCGGCCGTGACAAAAAAAACCTTTGCCGTGTCCTGGGCATCAAGAGTCTTTGCCGCTGCAACACTCTCTGCAACAAGCCCCTCATGTGGATCAACAAAATTGTCAATGTCAAATTCAACAATTACATATCCGGATGACACCCATCGCCGCACAAATCCAACAAAAACACCGCCTGTTTTCACAAATGAAAACGCATTGTCATCTGTTGCATATACAGGCTTGCCAAAGTCTGTTATTGCAGCACCGGAAACTGGGAGCAACACAGCTCCTTTTTTTCTTGTTCGGACATTGATTGCGGCGGCAGCTCCAGCCGAGTTGTCTGCCTCCTCCTCTGCAATCCCGCCAAAAAGATCAACGCTTGTCAAGGGTCTGGCATGACCAGTCCCAATCCCCACACCAATAAGTGCGCCCTCAAAAATTTTATCAGCTGCAATCATTGGATATTCATTTCTGTCCCCAAGTTCAAAATCCCTTGGAGTGTTTAATGCCAAAGTTGTCATGTTTTTAACTCCCTGTTTTTATTTATTAATAAAAAAATATCTTTTTTTAAAATTAATCTTTTTCCCCCAAAACCCTCACCCTGCCATCCTGATCTGCTTTTCTAAAAGCAAAATAAGTGTCAATATCACCAAACTCCTCAACAAGTTCCGGATCTGCATCAAACTCTGCCTGACAGCCGGTAAGTGTTGCTGGGCCGGTTTTCTTGACAGCCGGTTTTGGATCTATGATGGTTCCATTTTCAAGCTCCTCAACAGCATCATCATTAAGATCCCCTGCCTTTTGCCCAGTGATTGATTTTTCAGCTTGTAAAACTGCAATCGCAGCCTCTCCGGCAGTAGTTTTGCCATCAAACATCAATTTTTCAATCAATGATCTGTGACCTGGCATTAGTTGACCGGCAACCTCCTGGATACGCAAACACTCTGCCGCTGCCCCAGCTTTTTTCCCTTCATCTGTTGCATCTGCCTGAATTTTTTTCAAAAGCTCAGGTGCCTTGTCTGTCAATAATTCGATTGTAAATTCCATTTCATCACCTTTTTTAGGTTTATTTAATGCACTCAATGACACCCCGCCATGTTCTTGTGCAACTTCTTCAAATTTTGAAAACCTTGATACATTTGTGTTTCCATCTGCTCCAAGGGGCACAAAAGACACCTCGTGTACCGTGGACTCAAGCCAGACCTCCGCCGGTCCATGTATCACGTTGCCATTTACCTCCATTGAGTCTTTTTCTTCTTCCAGGGACAAAACCTTTCCAGGCTTAACCCCTATGCTTGCCTGCCATGGAAATCCCTCATCAGCCAATCCCTTCACATCTTTTGCCGTGTCTGTCACATTGGAAAACAACCCCTCAACAAAAAAGGAGTTCTCAATCCATGATTTTTCTGAAAACCCAACAATCTGCCCCCTATCATGGTCACGGAAAATTGGAAGCTGTGCAGCCGCCATCATCCCGGACATATCAACAACAAGCTTGCCAAACCACCTGTCAACAACCTCTCCGGTGTATGCCTCGATTTTAAAACCATTTCCGGCTTTCTGTCCCTGGTCATCCTCGGCAAGAGTCATCAAAACAGGTGCAAGCAATTCAACTCCCGTGCATTTGGCATCTTTTAAAGCAATATTTTTATTCATCTTTGTCATCCTCCTTGGTTATTAGGGTTTTTCCCATCGTCATCTGCAATCAACCCACCAGCAATTTGTTTCTTTTTTTCTTTGATTTGCTGGACGTTGTTTTGTTCCCAATCGTTACCGTTTAGGGCAGCGGTTTCCTGCTCAAGAGTTGTAAGTTTAAGCTCCAGCCGTTTTCCTGCTGCATTAACCTCAACCAGTTCATTGATCTGTCCCTGGGATGGTCCAACAAAATCTGCTCCCAAATATGCGGCCTTGATGGTAGGATCTAAGAAAAAACCAGGTGCGTGGATCCGACCCATGGAAATTGCCTCCCACATAAAAGTTTCAAAAATTGGCCGAAGAAAATTGTCTGTGAGTAGTTTTCTTTCTGAAAGAACATATTTCCAGAAATCAAGCCAGGCTGCCCTTGCTGCTGTATAGCTTGATATATAATGTTTCATTAGGATCTCAAAAGGAACCTCAACGCCAACGCCCAATTGTCTCAAAACTGACTTAACAAAATTATCAAAGTTTGGGTTTGGTCTGCCCGGGTTTGAGTCGTGAATTTTTTCGCCACTGCCCAGCTCAACAATCAAGCCGTTGCCAAGCTTATAATCCTTATCATTTAATTTTTGACCGGATTCATCGCCATGATTTGAATATCCAAAACCTTGCCTATTTCCCGCTGCTCCGGCTTCCTTCTCAATAAAAACTGTAAAGTTACCAGACACAACAGCCGCCATGATCTCAGCCTCTGAATACCTGCCCAGTTGCTTAAAAAGTTCAATAACCGGAGCCAGATCCGGAACACCCCTGGACTGTCCTGGTCGTGTTGGATTAAATAGGTGTATTACATTTCTAAGGCCGGTTTTTGTGCCAAAAGCCTTGACAACCTGCCATTCATTGTTTGCAAAACTATAACGGGCCCCGGGATGTTTTTTCAAAAAATGATAATTTATCGGAGCTCCGGCTGAGTCTTTTTCAATACCACCGGCCAATAGGTCTGTGTCATCAACATCATCTTTATTGCATAGCCGGTCGGCTTCAATTAGCTGAACCTTTAAATCATAAGCACACCCCCGGACTTTTCTCCTGGGCAGAATTGCAAGGGCATCGCCATTTTCCTTGGCTTGCCTATAAGCATTCCTTGTGATTTCTGTGCCGGTCAATGTTCTTGCAATATCACAGTCCTTTGAATCAAAAAATAATTTCCATTCACGCTGAATTTTTGCTTCCAGGAGATCTGCCTGATCATCAGAAAGATTTAACACTGTCCGGTCAATCTTGGACTGCAACCTCAAGCCTGTTCCGACAACATGAGTCACTTTTAGTTTCATTGCCCCGCTGGCAAGGGGATTGTTTCTGGATAAATCCCTGCATCGTTCGCGCAAGGTTGGCAGATCCGGCAAGATATCAGAGTCAGCATCATTGTCAAATGTCCGCCATTGTTTTAAGCTCCGCCTTTTTTTACTTGCCCCGGTGTAAGAGTTTAAAAACTCCATGGACAATCTTGCCCTCAATCTCTTTTCTGCAAGACCAGGAGAAAAAAATGCAATGCTTTTGTCAATAAAATTTTCTCTGGATTCTGTTTGTTTAACTGCTGATTTTTTTTTCATAGTGGAGTCCCGCCGGTGATCCGGATGCCTCCGCCACGCTGCAATTTGTTGACCTTACCGTCCCAATAGTCAATGGTTGCCCTGATTTCTTTTAGGTCAGCCCTGGTTAAACTGCGGTTGTTGATTGAATATGACTGGCCATTTGCAACTTTTCCCTCTGCTGTGAGCCACAATTCAAGCTTTGCCTCTGCAACCTCCAAAGTAATCCCTGCCATAAATAATCCCTTTGATTTAAAGTTTCATAAAATCGCTCATTATTTTTGTCATTTATGCCCTTTTTCTTCATTCATCTAAAATTAAGAAAATTATACACCGGGTTTTTAACAAAAAATCAAAACACGCCTTATTTGGGTCTTATTTGGGTCTTATTTGGGTCTTATTTGGGTGTTAAAGTTCTTGACATGGTTTTTACTTCCATGTAAAAAAAAATATTATTGACATTTTAAAGCTGAAAATATATTCTACAACCATGATGAAGATAATTAGCAGAAATACTATAAGAGGCATCGGCTCAGTAATAAATATTTTCCCGACCCGGGGTCGATATGTCATTAAAAGACGTTCCCCTCAAAAAACTGACTCACAATATCTAAGAGATGATTGGTATAGGGTTGGTAATTCTTTTAGAAGAGTCATCGCTACGGTGAACAATGGTAAAAAGTAAAAAAAAAAGACTCCCTGTAAAACAAAATCAATCTGAGAATAATAACATGACTGTAGAGGAGCACATCGTTGCTCAACAATTTGAAGGTCCCCTACCGCCCCCTTCAACTTTAGCACAATACAATAATATTCAAAAAGGCTTTGCTGATAGAATTGTGACATTAGCAGAAAACGAATCCAATCATAGACATGAAATGGATAAAAAATTCTTAGATGCAAATATCAAACTCAACAGGGATGAAGTCATTGAAGCAAGGATAGGACAATTTTGTGGTCTTATTATTGGATTGGCAGCAATCTTTGGTGGGAGTTATACCGCTATGAACGGTTCACAAATCACCGGATCTCTGATCGGAACAAGTGGTGTTGTCGGTTTAGTTTCGGCTTTTATTTTAGGGCGAAAAAAACCAAAGAATAATAATAAAACAAAAGAAGTTGCTCCCCCCCCAAACAATATAGACACCGAATAACCCAATGGCCATTTACTCCCTGGCTCTAATTTTTTATTACAACCTGAATTTTTTTCCATTTTTCAATCCTTTTCATTTAATAAAGGCAATTCGTCAACTTTCACCTTGGTATAATATTTGAAAAAATCCTCAATATTTTGTTTGTGAGCAAGCCAGCGGCCATCCTCAATCAAAACCGGCATCCCAGCCTCAAGGTATTTTTTCAACCGGTAATCTCCCGCTCCGTTTAAAAAGTCAGAAATCTCCTTTTTGCCATCAAGCAATCCTGATTTATTTGTTTCCATCAATCCCCCGGGAGATTATCCGTCTTTGATTTGAGCTTGGAGCTTGCCTTGCCATAAATTGCAGAGATGGACTCCACTCCGGATCAGCACAAGCAGAGGCATAAACCTCACAATCAAAAAGATGATCGTCCCGCCGGATCTGAACCCACTCAACTTTTTTTTGTTTGTCGGTTTGCTTTTGCACTGCAAGGATCTGCTTTGCATAATCAATCCCTGTGTCAGAGTTTAAGGTTGTTGTCTGACTCTCCTCCGGACTTCTGCCCAGCCGCCAATGATACAGATCCTTAAATTTAGAAGTATCAAGAAAAAATATCACCAGACCCCCCTCAATTACTCGGTTGCCCTTGGTCATTTTATCAATCACCCTGGGGACAACTTTTTTTAATTGTGGGTTTGATGCTCCTTTGATGGCAAAAACCGTGTCTCTGTTGTTGATTCTTACCCATTCATAAATTTCCTCTGTTTTTGTCCACTCATCACTTTCACTTTTTCCCCCACCAGTATCAATGGCAGCTCTCCAGATCCCCATTTGCACATTTTCCTTGGCCTCAACAGGATAGGTTGTGTTAAAAACCAGGTTTTCAACATCCTTCCAGGTTGATAAAAATCCATACTGGACCAGGTGATTTGACATGTCCCTTGTCCAGGATCTCACAACAAACCAAAATCCATGCTTTTGGACATCGATTCCACAAGTCAAAGCAACCGCATCCTGTGGGACAACTCCCGCTGGCAAGTGATTTTTATGATCAAGGATCTCCTCCTCATCATGCTTGATTATGATATTTTTCCAGGGGAGTCCCTCATATGAGTTTTTAAATTTTTGGAGTTTTTCCGGATCTTCATTGCCCTTTAAAAATGCCACCACGACCTCAGACAAAGATACAAAATAAGAGATCCAGGAAGGAATATGAAAGCCAATATTTGCGGGTCTTAACCTTTCAAGATAAGCATCTATTGACAATCCGGTCAGGCGATCTCTCCACACTCCGCCCCTGACTGCCATGTCCCTGGAAACATCATCCCACTTGCCGGGACAAAAATTGCACTCATACCAGGCAAGCTTTTTATTTTTGATTACTTTTATATCTGCTTTTGACCCGCCATCCCAATGTATGCCCCTAAACTCCATTAATTGAACATTGTTGCAAAGTGGACATTTGACATGATAGTCAAAAATGACATCAGTGTTTTCATTTAATTCTCTCCAGATATTACCGGACTCAACAGTTGGGGTTGAAATTTTCCAGTGTGTTGATGTTTCCCTGAAAGTGATCAGCCGGTCATCAATAAGATCCAGCGGAGGTGATTCTTTTTTCCCGGGATCAAAACCGGGCTTGTCAACTTCGTCTGAAATGGCAATTTTTATTGGTTTGTTTGCAATGCTTGCCACAGACCTGCCCCATCCCAAATAAATAGGCATGTGCTGCATGTTGATTCTTAACGTGGAGGCATCTTTTTCGGTTCCTGTCAGATATGTTCTTAAGCGGGGGGATGACTTGATCATTGGCAGGATCCTGTCTTTTGAATTCTCTCCGGCTGTTTTTTCGTCAGGGTAAACATAAAGGACGGGCCCGGGATCTCTGTCAATACAATATCCAATAAAATTGTGTGCCGCCTCGGAAACTCCGGTCTGTGGGGTTTTACAAACAATTATTTCCCTTACAAATGGCAGGGCAGCGGCATCCATTATGCTGGCAAGATATGGAGTAACTGAGTTTTTCCATATGCCTGGCAACCTGGACATGGTTACAATCCTGTGTTTTTCCGACCACTCAGACACTTTTATGGGTTTTCTTTTCCGGAGGATCTTCTTTTCCGCCCTGGAAAAAACAAACTCAAACTCTGCCCTTGAAAGGTTTGCCCACATATCGTTTGAACACCAACCAGGTTGTTTTGAAATTGTTTGTGGTTTTTCTTGAAAGAGTTGATCCATCAGGTGTCCCCCTCAAACATTACCTGATAAACCCTTGTTGTTGCATAGTAGTTTAATTGTTCATCCAGGGCTGCGTTTAAATGCTGCAACAGGTCTGGTGACTTTTCAACCCGACCGTTGACCAGGGCAATCCATTCTCTTGCTTTCATATTGAACAGGTGCCGGAAGCCAGACTCAAAAACAACAGCCCTGGCAGCAAGCTCCGCCTCAAAATCCTTGCGTAAAATATATTTGCCCTGCTCTTTTTCGTTTTCAAACTTGATTTTTAAAATCTTTTCATCAATCAACAAAATATCCTTGGCTGATCTCCTGGAATGAATATCATTCAAGTCATCAATTTTCCCGCCAACCCTTTTAAGAGTTGAGGCATATCCTCTGACCTCTGACTCCCAAACGGTTCCGTCCGGATTTACTCTGATCTGTCCCGTTTTGCTGTTCTTGTAAAGTTTTGGTTGTGAAATCTTAAACCCTGCTTTTTTTAAATGCTCAAGAACGGCTTGCAAATTTTTAAAAAGGGGTGCATGCCCTGTTGTTTCGTTTTTGTTTTTATCTTTTACCATTGCGGACCCCTTCTGTTAATTTTCTCTCTTTTTTATGGGTTTTAACCATAAGTTTTACCATTCCAAGGACACTTGGTTTTAATTCAGCCGGCATATTTTTATATCCAAATCGGTTCAAGCGGAGCAGCTCTGCCCTGGAGATAAGCATTAAGTTGTCAGGCTCACAGTTTGTCTTGTCGCTATCTTTAAAAGCGACGACCATACTGTTTGGCACGGGTCCATTTTCTTGTTCCCATATATAAACATGTTTATGTTTATAACGAGTTTTTGCCACTGTATATGGATTCTTTTCATTAATTTTGATTAATATAAACCCGTATTTATGGCATATTCTCTCATGGCCTATGGGTTTAATATTTGCTGGGACCCGACCTTTTTTAAAGCTGGTTTTATTCGCAGCAACCAATCCTTTTGTTCCTTTATTCCACGACTCGTGCCCCTTTTCAAAGCAACCTGTTCTCCCTGAAACAATGCCGTGATTTTTCACAAAACTTTTAATTTGCCCTTGTGTCCTGGCTGTCTTAAATCGCAGATTAAAAAGCTTGGTCATTTCTAATATGCTTTTGCCAGGGTAGTTTTTAGCAATAAATAATTCCTGCCCGGGAGTATTTAGCCGCCTCCAATCAATTAACCTGTCCCTATGCTCCCTGCCACACCTTATCTTATGCTTTTTTAATGCAGACCCAATGGCAGTTGCCGTTTTTTTTAAACGAAAATGTTTATTAAAAGCTTTTGTAAGATCATAGACTTTCATTGTTAAATATCCGGTTTTTAAAAAATCAAGATGTTTAGTGGTGTATTTAAGTCTTGTCATTTTCTGGACCCATAATCCCGAGCATTTCAGGAGCTCTCTTGATAGAATGATCATTGATTAATTTCTGACCCTCTAATGCGAGAGCTGCATTTTCTATTATTTTCTCACCGACAATGCACATGGCTTTTGAGCGGCTTATCTCTTGTTTAAGATCATCATCCTTTATATCAACGTCAGAAAGCTGCTCAAGTTGAGCGAACAGTATATTATTGAGATCAATAAGTTTATTTTTCATTTCTCCTCCTTAGTTAAGAAATCAAAATTGTCACCCTGGATCACTTGATCCGGATGGTGTATTTTTAGATAATAAAAAATCTCTTCATCATTAAAAAACAACTGGTTTACTCTGGTTTTTATCTGCTTATTATTAAAGCCAGAATCAAAAATGATCTCTCCACGGTCTTGGTCTGCAATGATTTTGATGGGATATTTTTTTAAAAAATAGGCCAGCTCCTGAATAGGAAACAAACCCTCTGGAACACCCAGCATTTTTTCATAGCGATTTAATAAGGTCATGACCGGCGGTAATCCCGCCTCAACCCAATCCTTTATGTTTTCGCCTGCCTTGTAGGCTTCCCCAGGGTCCTTGCCTGCTGGGGTTGGCCATTCTCTTGCATTTTTGAAATTTTCTTGCCACCACTTAAAAGCCTGGACACCGGCCTTGTCATAATCCAAGGCAACAAGAATCCTTAATGCTTTTTTTAAATAATAATAGATGTTTTTTGATGGTTTGTTTGATACCGATCCTAAAGCAACAACTCCTGCCATTGATCCAATTTGCCTGGCAATCAACATCGCATCAAGCTCTGCCTCGACAACAACAAAACCTCTCCCGCCATCTTTTTTGGTTGAAAAAATCATGCTGCCCATGCTTGACCCTGGCACAATATAGTATTTCACATCTTTGTCGGTTTTCAGGTCAATTTTTGGTCTCCGGATCCTGATCCTTGCAACAACGCCTTTCAAATAATAGGGGATGACCAGGCCCCGGGGGATAAATAGCTTTTTCTTTTTTCCATCATTCTTTTTTATTGTTGATAAACCCCAGGACTCTCTGGATCTATACATGGCAGGCTTGTCATTTTCACCACCAAACCACCCAAGCTTGAATAACTTGACCGCCGTGATGTCCAGCCCTCTGTTTTTTTCAAGCCACACCAGGGTTTTTTCGTTTTTTATAAGATCCTGGTGTGCTGCATCAACAAATTTTGTGGCCCTGATTTGCCAGGTTTCAACCGGCGGCAAATGCTCAATGGGTTGATAATCTTCTTTTTTAATTTGATCAACTGGTCTGCGACCTACTGGACGGTAACTTGCGGGCATCTCCCTGTCACACAACCTGAAAGCCTCTTTATATTCGTAACCCAAAAAATCAACAAGAAACTGGACAGTATCACCACCCTTACTGCAACCCCTGCACCAATAAGATCCGGCCCCTCCCTTTTCCGCGGGCCAGACACGAAATCGGTCAGTACCTCCACAACCGGGGCAATGGCCGGCATACTCCCCGCCCTTTGTTGAGGCAACCTTTTTCAAGACAACGGTTGTTTTTAAAACTGCATCAAGTATATTCATACAATCTCCCCTCTGGACCATTTGGATGATCCGGACGATTTATTTTTTTTAAACAAAAACCGTCCAAAATAATAAATAACTGAGTTTATTAATCTTTTTTGTTTTATTTTTATCTTTTGGACGATTGGATGATTTTTTAAGGTATATTTAAAACAATTTAAATTCAAAAGAGTTTTATATATACGGCAATAATCGTCCAATAGTCCAAACCCTCCGGTGCTGTGTTGTTATTTGTAATAAAATCAATTCTTTATATAAAAAAAAGTGGAAAACTAAACTTTGATCAATCCTCCCTATTGTCCGGATCGTCCACATCTGACAAAAGACCAACTCCAATATATTTGATAGTTCCACTTTTTTCCCTTTCAAACCGTTTTCCAAACCACTGGCCAAATCTTTTCATCTTGGGGATCCGGTTTGAAACATTAACCTTCCACCACTCCTCAAATTCCTGATAGACAGCCGCCGCCGACACCGAATAGTCATGCCCAACAATGCAACACTGTTCAATAAAATCACCAACACTGTCCTCGCCGCGCCTGTATTCTGCAACTGCATTTTTTGCAGCCGCCGGAGGCTGCAACCCCCTCATCTGCCAATCAAGAGATCCTCTCACCATCCATGCAAAAATTCCCGAAAGCTCACCCTCAAGCTTTAACGCAAGGTGTATGTCTGCTTTTCGCTCAAAATCTTCTATTGGCTCCCTGTTCACAAACGACAAATCAAATGGAAACAAAACAACTCTTTCCCAAAAGGCAAAATCATCAGCGGGAGCATGGGGCTTGTTGTTTGTAAGTAAAAAAAGTGTATGGGTTGGCTTGAATTGCTGCTCATATTTGTCATGTGGATTTCTGCCCGATATTGTATCGTTCCCGGTCAGCCACTTAACTTTTGATGGAGAAATCCTGCAATTTTCATCCGTCTCAGATGCAAAGGCCATCCTCATTCCCCTCAGGGCCATGACATCAGGGGATGGTCCGGCGGAGCTTGCGGTTCTGAATTGATCAAGCAACATTTCGGAACGGATGGCGCCGGATAACTGACCCATGACCTTGGAGCACGTCTCAACAATCATTGATTTTCCGTTCCGGCCACGCCCGGTCATCACCACCAGGATTGATTGCAAAACCTCACCAACCAAAGCAAAACCATAAATCTGCTGAAGGAACGCTACCAGGTTTTGATTTCCGGAAAAAATCTCCAGGATGGTTTTTTCCCAAATCGGGCAAGGCTCATCAATTGCCTTCCATTTCACAGGGCTGGATTTTAAAAGTAGATCCTCTTGCCTGCCTGGCTCCAGTTCACCGGTCTTAAGATTGACAACACCGTTTGCACAAGGCAGCAACCAAGGTTTTTGATCAATGTCCAATCCATTTGTTGCCATTGGATTTTCACTAGTATGGGCAAAAGCCAGGCAATTGCTCCGCCGCCTGGTTGACCTCAATGCCGACACCCTGGAGTTTAAGGTTTTTCTGGTTTCTGTCAGACTGGGGATTGCCGGATCCTTGTCCTCAAGTCCCCGGATCTCTTTGGAGATTTTTTTTGCCTCATCCTGGTAAACCTTCGCAACGCCCTCAACAGAGGCAAGAGTGTTGTTCATCTGATCCACTTGCCAGTGGTGTCCGGCCCAGGACATCCAACGGTCCATTGCCTTGTTGAAAATAAAATCTTTTCGATATAATTTTTTGAAAAGCTCGCCATCACCCAGCTCATTTTGACCCAGGCATTGTCTAATAAAGTCAGAGTCAATGCCGTCATCAGACCCACGCCTTTTCGCCGCCGGTTTATTTTCAAGCCTCTCCTTAACTTTTTTTTGCATTTTTACGATATTATTTGTTTCATCATCCAAGTTTTTAAAATTCCCTAAATATTGTGATAATTTCTCTTTTCTCTCTCATTTCAAAAAATAAACTCAACCGCCGGCCGCGCCTCTCGAAACCGTATAGGAGCACGATCTCCAGAAGGACCCAAGACACTTACTTATAATTCTGCCCCCACTCCTGGATGATTAGACTTTGATTTGTTTTTTTGGTTAGAAGGGGCAGGGGGGAAAGACCCGCCGGCGGAACCCTCAACAGCCCCTCCTCCAAGCAACCTATCAACCCGATCGAAAGATCCTCTCAGGCTTTCAAATCTCCAGTTTGAAAGCCTGAACATCCCGCACTTCCTAGACAGCATGGGATCATCAAAGATGGCTTTCATCGCCCTGTATAGGTCGGAAAAAGCTTTTAAAAAGTCAATGGTTGACTGTTTGTTCTCGACCCCTTTGGCTTGGATTAACATATCGAAAAACACGGGGGCGACACTACGGGCATATTGTTTGGGATCTGTATCTTTGGTAACCACACCATACGAACCCTGATCACCCTTCCATTTCTTAAGATAATCATATAAAGCCCTCTCAATGTCTTTGACTGTGACGTTTATTGAAATCACTTGCTCCTCCTTGCTTGATTAAGAGTTGTGACCGGATTCGCTCAAGCCAGCTCCGGTCAGAGCATTTTTAAGGAGATTTTTCCTTGTGGTCATTTATCTGAACTCCATTATTGATGACAGATAGTCCTTGAAAATAATACGATACAAGAGAAGCATTTGGTCCTCAACGGCCTGCCTGAAAACAGCATCAGAACTTTCCCTGGCCCCGTCCTCATAACAAAAATTATTGTCAACTATTCTTTTAAAGATTATTTTTCTATAAACCTTGGTGTGGTTTTGCACCAGGCTAAGCATCGAACCAGCAAGTTCATAGAAACCCGCAACATAGGTGTATGCAATGGAGTCCACAGCCGTCCTGTCGGAGATAACTATGTCAAACTTTCCAAGGTATTCAAGCTCCTGCTCAATTTGCCTGGTGAAAATCCACAATTGCCCCGATCTTGTCCCTTGTTTGTTTATTGGGTATAGACTCAATGATGCTTGTTCTGGAATGACAGCAATGGTTTTGGATGGATGGAGTGTTTTTTGTATAGTTGCCTGGCGAAAGGTATCGGTTGTCTTGCCGGTTCCGTGGGATCCGGACAGTGCAATAATATAGCTCATACACAACCCCTTGTTATAGACCACTACAATGAAAGGGCAATAATACTCATTGCCCAAGCCGCTGCAATGAGTGCTAAATGCAAAAACACCTGGCCTACAAAATAAAGACCGGCCTTGATCGCCCTGTTTCTTTTTTCCTTTTTTGTAGGGATAAAGGTTGCCCAGGTTTCACTAAATGATTTCATGTTATCCTCCTTTTAATGTTGGCATGTAACTCTAAACACAAAGAGTTTGGCTTTCTTTTCAGTATTGAAAAACCTATATACCGACAGATACCTTTTGCCTTCTTTGTACCCATAAGAGAGCTTGCAGCCCTCTTTCATTTTCTTCCAGGTAAATGCATTAAGCTTTGTCTTGACTGCTTGTATGCCAAATCCCTGGTCAATTAGTTCATCAACCATTTAAAACCATCCTCTTTTAATTTATATTTGACAGGTACCCCATCAAAATTTTTGCAGTTACTTGCCGGAAACCGCTTGTTTGAGTTTGTAAATATAGCCTGAAGCATCATCATTTGTAATGATCACAGGCTTGTCCTGTGCATTATTTTGTTAGCGTTAGTTTTTTTTCTGATTCCCCGGTTAAAATAATATCTATTACGTTTTGGGCATATGGTTCGTCTTGATTACACACATAATATTTTTGATTTAATTTTTTACCAGTGGCTTTCTTATAAGCCACTTCTATTGCAATACATGCTTTATCAAAGTTCTTAATAAGATTTCTAACTTCATGATTAATTCGGCTCTGCCCGGTCATCGGGTCATCATACATTTCTGTTAACTTAGCGTTAACTTTTTCAATATTCATGACGTAAAATTTATCACTTTTATATTTTGCCATTAGTTTCTCCTATCAGCGGTTCATCCGCTGCATGTTGTGATTAGCTTGGTTTATCCAGGGCTAATGCGGTGCTGACCGGCTCCGGGGAGCGTGCAAGCAAACTTTAGTTTGATTGTGCGGTTCACGGTGACCGGTCCAGTTCCTTGTTCTGGTGCGGAGCGCCGGAATAAGGAACTGACGTAGTCAGCACCGCATTCTCGGTGGCGCAGCCACCGAGAATTTGTAATGATCACCGGCTTGTCCGGTGTATTATTTTATTAGCAATAAGCGTATTACAATTCACATTCACAAGGTGGGTATTGATCATCTTTAAATAACCTCAACTGGTCTTCATCAACTATAGTTTTTAATAATTCTCCGTTCCCGTTGAGAGTGAAGGGTTTTTTACCTGTGCTTTCCCTGTATTGCATGTTTCTTTGTTCTAATTTTTGAGCCTTGCAAAACAAGTCAGGATGGGTTCTCCTTAATTCAATCCATTGTCCTTCGCGCTGAAAAGGACAGATATAACAACCTGATTTCATAGGCACAGGTAAGCCGTGATCGAGAATTATTTGCTTGCAGCCTTCCCTGTTTATCTCGTTTTCAATTAAAGGAAACCTATTCTCAACTCCTTTATTGCTTGAAATCTTAGCCCTTTTAGACTCTCCTGCATCAATGCCAAGCATCATAAAACAAGGCGTGTCTACATATTCGTAAATAGGTCGTATCTTGAATTTATCTGTGCAGATGCGCATCATAAAAGACGGAACCATGCGGTAGTGGTAATAATAATCATATAAATTTGAAAACGTTTCCTTGGATTTTTTTAATCCTGGGACTTTAGGGTTTAAAATCGTAATAGGTTTATGCCCATTTTTTTCGAGCCACCCTTGGAACATTCCCAAATATTCATACGTTTCAGTCCAGTCAGTTCCATGATCCACAAAAATAGTTTCAAAATCTTTTTTTTGCTCTAAGAGCATAAGCATCATAGCAACGCTATTTACTCCCCCTCCGAATGACAAATACTGTTTCATGTGTTTCTCCTATAAGAGGTTAACTCCTCAATAAATGCATTCCGTTCCAGATCCGGCATCCTTTTTAATCGTGATAACCATCTATTTTTTCTGTTTTTGATTCGTTCTCGCTCTCGAAAAGTTGAACCCAGGTATGAATAATCATGGAGCTCTTTTGGTATAGAATAATTAAACCACACCCATTCTGTTGCTGGTCCCTGCCTTGTTTGAGCTGTAAAAGAATGAGTATTCCATCCCTGAAGCATCTGATCATATAATGATGACCAGTAACCAGAAATCATGACCATACAGGGCAGAGTTTTTAAAACCCCCAGGAGATCGATGTGATCCTGAGTTGTATATTCATAGTCGTAAAGCTTTCCGCCCTTCCTGGTTTCGATCAGATACGGAGGATCACAATAAATAAATTCATCCCTCTTAAATTGATATTTTTTTAAAAAGCTGCTGGCATCTGCATTTATAATGTTTAGGTCCCTGGGATCATCATCAAAATTGCAGTGCTTCATCATTAAATTTGATGATAGGGTCCCACCACTTTGCCAAACCTTTATGACCTCTGGATCAATATCAATACCGATATTATTCCTGGCTGATTTTTTCCGCCTTAAGATCGATCCACCGCCCAAATGAGTTTCAATATAAGTCTCATGAGGAGGAATTAAGTTAATAATGTTTTGATAAACACCGGCACCGCCTTTTCCTCCAGGATAACTACATCTGATATCGATCTTTTTCTTTTCTGATTGCGGTTGTAATATATTGATAATCTCACCCCTGTCCATGGACAAACCAAAGCTATGATCAGCCTCCTTAACAAGATATCTCCAGGTGTCTAATCGTTCAGACTGACCTTCCGGATCAGGCAACATACACGCCTGCCCAGCATTGCATTCCTCCGAACAGCGGCGACAGCAATTATCACACTCTGATGACAGATGACACAGCATGCAGATTTGTTCCGCCGGAGTAATTTTACAGCTCACATCTATATTTTTAAGGTTGTTGGTCATAGGCTTTTTTAAACACTTAAGTCCTGGACCAACTGATCATAATGTCCATGATCGTGGTCCTTGATACCATCGGTTCCAGGCTCAAAGAGATCCTCAATCCTTCCATTAATCCTGTCCTTGAACGCATCCCAGGCTGAAATTTTATTGACACACTTGCCGTTTTCTTTGAAATAATAAAGGTTGGCTTGTTTAATATGCTCATATCCCATGAAACGCGGCGGGATCCTTGTGACAAGATCGTTGTTGTTGACTATACGATAAATTTTTGACCCACAAGCCTTACCAAAACTTTCTGCTGCATCATGATCTGTGGTCCTGGGGCAACCCACTAGGGCAAGACTGTCAAAGTCGCGATCCTTGGCAAACAACATGGCAAGAATAGAAGCATCCCCAGCCCCTTGGCTGTGACCACCGATGTGGATTTTTTGGATGGTGCTGTGTTGTTTGATGTATTTGTTAATAGACGGATAAACAGAAAAAACATCCATGTAAAACCCCTTGTGACAATATCCCCAAGGACTTATGGGCTTGAAATCACAGTCAAGGTTGGTATACCAGTCATTTGAATTCGTGAATTCTGTGCCGCGAAAAACAATAAAAATGTTGTTTTTGTGGGTACAAAGGATGACTTGAGTGTCAGTCCCTTCATTGTTAATCCACTCAAAATTTTTATAGCCGGCGCCACTTAAATTCTCAGAAATCACCTCCGGCATAAAATATGCCAGGTGTGACAATGTCACTGATTGCTTAACTTCTTTTTTCATGCTTAACTCTCCCTTTTTTAGGTTCTCCAAACCAGGCAAGCCAAAGGCTTTTGCACCTTTCACAGGCTGTCTGTGTTGATTTTTCATTGATTTTCATTCCACAACATACGCAAAAATTCATGGGGATCTCCTATCTTTGACCAGGAGTTTGTCACCAGTCAGTGGATGCCTGAAATACATTTTTTCTGATTGTTTTTTCTTTGCTCGGGGCAATGTCGCGGCAAGTTCTGCCTTTTGGAGTTGCAGGGTTTTGATTAAATCATCAATCCCCTGGATGGCAATGTGAATTGGAGTAATTTTTGATAAACGGCCCATTTTATTGACTCGCTCTTTCTGCTTCAATAAAAGCCATGTCCTCATCAAGCTCATTAATGAGCCGCCTGTGAAGTGATCTTATGATATTAATATCTTGCTCAGATCTGATTGCCTCCTGATACTTTGCAAAAATTGGCAGGTTATCAAGCAATTCATCCTGAATGGTTTTTTGATCAGGTACGGCATCACTTATTTTTAAACTGCAACCAACAATTCTTGCCTGACGGTCAACTGCTCCCCGGGCAATGGCACATTTACCCAGATCCATTAAACCCTTTAAAAGACTTTCATACCTGTCCAGGGGATTGCGCTGGCTGGATTCTGCAAAATCAGGATCAGATGACCATCTGTATATTTGACCGGTCCCGACCTTAAAAAGTTTTGTTAAATTTTCAAGTCTTATATTTTCCTTACATGCGCTGAAAAACTGCCAGGTTTTCACGGGTAAAGCCACAAGTTCGTCCATTTTGCCCTCGCTTTTAATGTTAATAATCAATACATAATGTTTATGCAGCTGACTTTTTTTGACATATTGATTGATTTTTACTGGCATCTGGATTATTTATTAAATCTGGGAGTTTGTAAGACAAACATTTGTCTTTACATAGATCCCCGTAAAAACTTGGATGGCAAAGCTCTATGAGTTTTAAAACAACATCACCGGGCGGAATTGTTCTGCCTGTCTCATATAGAGCAATGTTTGATCTTTTTTTATTGATAATTAAGGATAGCTGGAATTGTGTTAATCTCAGTGCCTTACGGGAGGTTTTAACAAAAATTGCTGTATTTGTGTGCATATTAACTCCATAAACTGTTAGTTTAAGTAACAAATAGACATTTATACTAAATAAATTATGGTGTCAACATATTTTTGTTATTTTTTTAAAAAAAAGAGACGAAAGCTATGGAAATTTATCAAATTTTAAAAAAATTACGAGTTATGTCGGGTTTTAAACAGGAAGATATTGCCAAAATTATCTCAAAAAAAAGAGCAAATTATAGTCAAAAAGAAAACGGCAAAACTGTTTTTTCAGCAAACGAATTACTCTTGCTCCTTGATTTTTTCAGGAACCATGTTACAGGTGATGAATATAGTAATGCTCTTAAAAACCTGTTTGAATATGACATCTCTCCCCAAAATGTATCCAACATTACAAAAGAACATCAACGATTGGTTGAACAGTTCCAGGATCAGGAGGCTGGAAAAGAGGCAAATGAGGGCCTTATCAGACTTGAGAAACTTGACCCCGACGTTTTTAGAGGAATAATATATCAAATACAAAAAAAGGTTAAAGAACTTGAAAAAACAAAAAAGCTTAAAGATAAAGATTCACTCCCTGATGAAAAAAAAACAGGGACATTCTCCCCTTAATTTTATGGGCGGAGCACTGTGCTGGATATAATATTCATCACCTAACTCTTTATGGAGAAATTATGTCAACAACCGTGAAAAAGCCCATAGCCTCAAACATCTCAACCCTTATCGGTGAAAATATAGTTGACTTTCTGTTGCCGTCTGATTTTTATAGTTGGACAAGTGCTGCACAAACAGCCATAAAGACAAATAAACCTCAATTTGTATCGTACAGCATAATAAACACTGATCAAAATTTCATTGCCCTTATTGACAGACTATCCGACAAGCTCCTTGTGGTTTATGAAATCCTTGAACATTCAATAAAAAACAGAATATCTTTAAAAAAAATACTATGGGAAGCGGTAAAACTTTTAAAAACAGGATAAAAAAAATGAAAATAATTACCAACCCTGCAACAATGTTTTTATTAATGACTATTATTATAATGAGTTCAATCCATGCAAATGCCGGATCATACAGCGTGCAACACGATAAAATAACAAAACTGTTTCAAGGCAACGAGGAACCAACTGCGGTTGATGCAATCTGGACCGCAGATAACATTTTTAAAGTCGGTGTGTTTAATGACGGAAGCAATAGAGATGGATATGCAGAATATGTATGCATGGTTCTTAAGGATTATGGATTTAAAGGCAAAAACATATATATTCAAATTATAGATATCCGCAAACTGAATCTAAATAAAAAATGGGTAAAGCTTGGTGAGACATGGTGTCAATAAAAAAATAAAATCAAGGATGGTTATGTTATGGTTAAAATAATACTTTGTATATTTCTTTCACTCTTCTTTTTTTCATGTGCCTCACAATTATCAAATCAAGAACAATTACTACTAAAAACAAGAAATAATTTATCCAGGATAGAACAAAATTCAATATATGAGCAATTAGAAAAAGCCAGTAAAAAAAAGTATAATAAGCATACAAAAAAAGATGTGATGGATGCATGTTATCAGGTTCTATCTCTTATGGATCCAAGGGACTCTTTGTTTCAACATGGACCCGATATTATCGTAATGAAACGCACCTGGTTTTTATCGCTTGGTATTATTACATCCATATCTAATGATTATTGGATAGTAAAATTTATTGACACACCACAAGGAACGTTGGTCACTTTAAGGACCATATCAAAAGGCAAAGATTCTGGCCTGTTTGACTTATCCATCTATCCGGAAGAACTTGAATCAACCAATTTGACAATACATCAATCTTGTTTGCTTGAGGGGGATTACTACACTTTTTTTAAAAGAGTAGATTATATGCTTGGAGTTGAACCAGTTTGGTATGATTGCTCCCTGGCCAAATCAAAAATCATTGCCCTGGGTATGCCAAAAAACATTAATAGAACTTGCATGTTTGCTGATGATTTAAAGCCTGCTGGTGTCAATCAACCATGAGTGATAAGGGTGAAAAAAATATCAGCACTCGCGTCCATGGACGCAGGTCCAAAGAAATTAATTTTTAAAAATAAAAGGATTAAGCAGGATTAAAAATGAGTGTCCATCAATTAAAGGGTAATTATTATTGCTATTACAGAATTACTGATGAAAACGGAAATAAAAAACAAAAAAAGGAATATTTTGGCAAGGGCATTGAAGGGCAAAAGAAAGCAATTGACCGTGATATTGAACTTAAGTCACAGGGTAAAATTAATGAGTATAAAACAAATCCAAACAATTATGAAAAAAGGATATTTCTTGATTTGGCAGAAATATATATCACGACAAAAGCAAATGATCTGCCAGCAACAAGCATTAATAATATGATGTATAAACTCAATGGGGTAATTTTGCCGGAGATGGGGCATCTTTCCTATGATCAAATAACTCATCACAGGCTTGATCAATATGTCAAAAAAAGATTAAAAGCACCGGTTATGCAAAGATGCGGCAAAAATGCTGCCAACCTAAGAAAGTTAAAAAATCCGGACGGATCAATCCGATTTACAAAAAAAAACACGATCCACAGAGAGTTGTCAGATATTATTGCAATCTTAAACTGGTCAGTTAAAAGAAAATACATCCCCAAAAATCATGCTGCTGGATATCAAAAGCCCAAAAGGGATGACACTGTCCTTAGGCCACCAGATTATACGGAAATCAACGCAATCTTGAAACATGCCCCAAACCACCTGCAAAGGGCTTTAATATTAAATTATTATACCGGTTTAAGGCCAGGGGTTGCGGAGTTGTTTAATATTACCTGGAATGACGTTGACTGGTCAGACTTGACCCTGCTCATAAAATCAGCCAAAAAAGGCGGGATCTCCAGGAGATCTATTGCAATTCATCCGGATCTTGAAAAGAAATTAATAACCTGGCATCAAGAAGATGAAAAAAATGATCAGCAATTCATAATTTATTGGAAGAATAAACCAGTCAAAAGCATTAACTCATCCTTTAAGACCGCAAAAAAAAGGGCAAAAATTAAAAGACGGATCCGGCTCTATGATTTTAGACATGCAGCAATAACACAAATGATATTAAACGGGGATCTCAAAGCAGCATCAGAAATTGCTGGACATTCTGATGTCAATATGACAATAAAACAATATGAACATATTACCTCGGAAATCAAGCGGCAAACTGTCCACTCTATCAAATCACTTGACCTATAAAAGGCCATATATTTCTATGGTAGCAAGCTCCTACATAAATTTTTTTAAAAACCCCTGAAACCTGGTCGGGGCGGAGTGATTCGAACACTCGACCTCACCGTCCCGAACGGTGTGCGCTACCAGACTGCGCTACGCCCCGATTAAGGTTCTTTGTTGTCAATCAGAACAAGTTTCCTTTTATAATGGTTGCTTCTCTTCCTGGTCCTACAGAAACTATTTTGATTTCAACACCTGAAAGCTCTTCAATTCTTTTTAAATAAGCTTTTGTTTTTTCAGGAAGAAGATTAAAATCTTTAATTTTTGAAGTGTTTTCCTTCCAACCAGATATTGTTTCATAAACAGGCATGCATTGTTCAAGGACTGAGAGACTTGGAGGAAACTCTGTTATTGTTTCTCCCTTATACTCATAAGCTGTACATATTTTTATTTCATCTAACTCATCTAAAACATCTAGTTTAGTTATGACAAGCTTGGTAAGGCTATTTAATCTTGCTGCGTTTTTTATCATAACCAGATCAAACCAGCCACATCTTCTTTTCCTTCCAGTGGTAGCACCAAATTCCGCACCTTTTTTCTGGATTCCATCTCCAATATCATCAAAAAGCTCAGTAGGGAAGGGACCTTGACCCACTCTGGTTGTATATGCTTTTACAATTCCAAATATTTCATCTAAAGCCTTAGGTCCGACACCTGAGCCACATGCTGCATTGCCTGACACAGTACTTGATGAAGTTACAAAAGGGTAAGTTCCATGTTCAATATCAAGGTGCGTGCCTTGAGCTCCTTCAAAAAGGATTTTTTTGCCTTGATCAATACCATTATTGAGCAAAACTGAAACATCAGCAATATAAGGGATGAGTTTTTCTTTGATTTTTTCGAACTCATTTATTACTTGTTTGAGATCTACAGGATCTGTTTTGTGATAATTTTCAAGGTAGAAGTTTTTTTCTTTTAATATATTCTCAACTTTTTTATTAAAAAGTTCGGGTTCTAAAAGGTCAGCAAACCTGATACCAACTCTAGTCGCCTTATCTTCATAACAAGGACCTATGCCTCGGCCTGTTGTTCCAATTTTGTCTTTGCCTTTTTTAAGCTCTCGTGCGTGGTCAATAGCCTTATGGTAAGGCATTATCATGTGTGCCCTATTGCTTACTTTTAGCATATCAGGTGAGGCATCAATACCTTTTCCCATTAAGTAGTCAATCTCACTCAATAGAACAAAAGGGTCCACAACAACACCATTGCCGATAAAACATTTTTTTTCTTGAATAATCCCGGAAGGGACAAGGTGGCTTATTATTTCATTGCCATCGATTACCATTGTATGACCAGCGTTGTTACCACCCTGGAATCTTACAACATAATCTGCATGCTCGCTTAAAAGATCAACAATTTTCCCTTTGCCTTCATCACCCCATTGGGTACCCACAATAACAGTATTCGACACTATCTACTCCTTTTATTTTTAAAAAAATTTTTTATTATATTTGATGTTTCTTTTTTTAATATACCTTCACAAGTTTCTATATTATGGTTAAGTCTCATGTCAGATGCAAGGTTATATAATGAGCCAGCTCCGCCTCCTTTTGGATCACTTGCTCCAAAAACAAGTCGTTTAACTCTGGCATGAATAATTGCAGACATGCACATAATACAAGGTTCCAATGTAACATAAATTGTAGTATTTAAAAGCCTATAATTATTTATATTTTGTGCTGCCATACGCAATGCCAGAATTTCCGCATGTGCTGTAGGATCATTGAGTGATATAGGTTGATTATGCCCATACCCGATTACTTTATTTGTATCATCAATGATAATTGCACCTACTGGCACCTCTCCCATTAGCTCTGCTTTTTGTGCCTCATTTATTGCAAGCTTCATGTAGTCAGCATCAGTTTTCATCTATATACTTATAATAATGTTTTAGTATGAGGTCAATTGATTTGAGTTGTTTGCGTTTTATAATTTAGAAACTGCCTGGTTGAATTCTTGTCTGGAGATGTTGTAATGATTTAATCGCTTGAGCAATTGTTTTGCATTAGCATATCCGATTCTTAGTATTTTACCAAGCTTTTGCCTACGTTGAGAAGCATCAGAGACACCCATTAAATTGTTAGTTTGTAAATCTTTAATTGTAAAAAGGTTTTCTTTTTTTGCTTCAATGCACTTTGCTTTTTTAAGAGCATCTATAATATTTTTGGCATTGGCATTTTCTATACCGATATTATCTTTTTTTTTTGCTTCGTCTCGGGTAAGATATGCATTTTTGCAGCCTTTTATTCGAGCATTGATCCTGCTTCTAATCAACTCACCAGCTGTATCAGGGTCAGTGAAGATAATAATCCCATTTTGTTTTTGCGCCCACTCAATATTTTTAAATGTTGTCTCAGAGATGCAAAAGCCATGGGTAATAATTATTTCTGCATTAACAGCTTGTTTTACAGCTCTTTCATCATCCTTGCCTTCAACTACAATTGTTTCATATATCTGCAAATTCTTTACGCGCTCCAAATTGAATAAAGAAAAGTGAAGAGAAATAAAAGAACATAATAAAATAAGGGCTTGCCTGGAAAGGATAGAGAAATTTTGAAATTGCAATAATTGAATCAGAGAAAACAAATAAAGAGGCGCCAATAAATATATACGGCAATTCAGTTTTTATAAATGCAGCTGTAATGCCCATTATTCCGATTACAACCATATAAGCTACAACCTGTACAAAATAAAGTTCCCTGTTAAGGTCAAGAAATATATCTTCAGCCATGCAGAAAAGAAATCCTGTTCCCAATAGTAATGCATCAGTGCGGTTTTTTATTGCAAAAATACCGACTATTGAAGAAAGCAAAGCAGGGACTGCTTTAATAAGATGCGAAAAAGGATAAGGATGAAAAAGCAGAGTTAGAATAAATAAAAGAGCAAAGATAATAAAAAAAAGGTTTGTTTTGCTTTTCATCTGTATCGACCATTTTGTTAGCAAAGTTATAGTATATATTCAAAAGGAGCTTAACTTAATTAAAGGTATCTTGTCAATTAAGCTCCTGAAACAGGGTGCAATTAAAACTGTTGGGTA
>JAGLHT010000001.1 GCA_023143455.1 Desulfobacterales bacterium | reverse complement strand
TCGGTATTGGGATGTATATTGATAAGGCTTAGTTGATTATCAAGGATTGCACTTCTAAAGCTTCCATTGGAATCAGGACCAACAGTTCTAAATGTCATGGGAAAGCTTAGTATTGATAAACGGAGGCTTCCTCCTTTTTTTACTTCTTCTGAAGAAAACAAAGGATCTTTATTGTTTGTAAGCCAGGTGATATTGGAAGGAAACTTTGCGTATTCTCTTGATTCGTCACTTGAGTTATCAATCGAATCAGAGTTAGTACTCTTGACAGGTTCACTATTATTTCTCAAATCAGCTTGCTTCTGGCTGTTTTCGTTTTGCCCGCATCCCAAAAATATTAAAATAAAAATCAGAAATAAAATTACTCTTTTGCTATTTACCATTTTTGCTCCAAACCATATGTAAAATTATTCAATTGTCTTGACCATATCTGCATATTAATATAACATTCATAATTGTCAATGCCAGCAAAATTTGTTTACTCGCAAAGAATCTTTCAAGGAGTTGAAATAATAAAATGGATTTAGCATCTTTCATCGGTATTATTTCTGGAATCTCTCTCATTATTAGTGCAATACTGTTTGATGGAGATATACATAATTTTATAAATATACCAGGGATAATGATTGTTTTCGGAGGAACGCTTGCTACAACACTGCTTACATTCCAATTTAGGGATGTAGTTGCCGCCTTTAAGGCAGCATACTATGTTTTTTCAAAGGAGAAAGAAGACCCTAATGAATCTGTTGCAACAATGATAAAACTCTGCGATATCGCAAGAAAACAAGGTCTTCTTGAACTTGGCAAAATAAAAACAGACTCGGGATTCTTAAAAAAAGCTTGTGGGCTTATTGCTGATGGCTCATCTGAAGAGGCTATCAGGGCAGCTCTTGTCACTGAAATAGAGTCTTTACGCTTAAGACATTATATTGTGCAGGATGTTTTCAGAAAAATGGGGACTTATTCGCCGGCATTTGGAATGCTTGGTACACTCATAGGACTTGTACAAATGTTAAGTCATCTTCAAGATCCATCAACTATTGGCAATGCAATGGCAACAGCCCTTTTAACCACATTCTATGGATCATTAATGTCAACCCTGTTTTTCCTTCCCATAGCTGGAAAACTTAAATCAAGAACAGTCATGGAGGTAATCAACCTTGAAATTATGCTTCAGGGTTCTGTCTCCATAATGGAAAGCAATAACCCTATTATTCTATATGAAAAGCTCTCTTCCTTTATCTCTGCAAGACTCCGACGACCATACAACGAAATGGGTATTGGGAGAAAAAAATGATAGGAGAAAAAACTTTAAATTCAATTATTCCTGAAAATGATGAACAAGCATCCTGGCTTATAGTCTTTGCAGATATGATGACTCTTCTTTTGGTCTTTTTCATACTGCTTTATACACTTTCTTCATTTGAAACAGGAAAATACAAAACTGCCATAAGTAAAGTAAAAACACAGCTAAAAAACGACTCTGAACTTACTGCTTTTGCCGAACTAATGGAATTGCCTGAAACTCTTGATACTCAAATTATAATCGAAGATATTACGGGCTTGCGATCACGAAAGGAAAACCTTATTCAGGATATTAACAAGTTTGCTGATAAAGGCGGCAAAACAAATGACATTGCAACCCATGTTCTTAAAGGCAAAATCATTGTTCGAATTAAAGGAAAAGCTCTTTTCAAATCTTCAAAGGCTGAGCTTAACAAAGAGGCATTGCCTGTGCTTGATGAAATTGTAAAAGTATTGTTTGACTATCCTGAATACAACATAAATATTAAAGGGCACACTGATGATATCCCCATATCAACAGAAAAATTCCCTTCTAACTGGGAGCTTTCAGCAGTAAGGGCAACCAGTGTACTAAAGCATCTTATAAAAAGAGGGATTAAGCCTGAGAGACTTACTGCCACGGGATATGGAAAAATATTACCGCTCATATCAAATGATACAGAAGAACACAGGGCTTTAAACAGGAGGGTAGAATTTGTTCTGGAAAAAAAAGAAAACCTCTACTGAAAATTTCACACATAAATCTTCAGACAAACGAGGAGCTTTTAGGTTTGAATTTAATAAAGATAATAGTTTTGAAATTGAATTCAAAGATAAAAAGTTTTCTATTATTGATCTTTCTGCCACAGGAATGTCATTTAAAAATAATGGACTTGCAATTGGTGACTATGGTATATCAAAATTCTTTTTTGAATTTTCAAACCATAAATCGCCTGTTTTAATGGAGCTTGAAATACAAATAATAAAAATAAATAAAAACAACATTTGCCATGGAATCTATAAAAACTGTTCAGAAGATAATAAAGAGATGATCCATAAATATATTTTAGAAAAACAAAAAGAGAAAATTAGAGCAAATAAAATCAAATGATACTTCATGTTGATATGGACGCATTTTTTGCATCTGTAGAACAAAGAGATAACCCACAATTAAAAGGGAAACCTGTTGTTGTGGGGGGAAACTCAAAAAGAAGTGTTGTCGCAGCCGCTAGCTATGAAGCAAGAGAATATGGGGTTCGGTCTGCCATGCCAATATTTATGGCAAAGCAAAAATGCTCTAACCTTTGCATAGTGCCTGGTGACATGAGAAAATATAGTTATGAATCAAAAAAAATTATGGATATTTTCATGGCTTATTCCCCTTTTGTTGAGCAAACTTCAGTTGATGAGGCATATATTGATATCACAGGTTGTAAAAGGCTTTTTGGAGATCATACAAAAATTATCATGGGCATTAAAAACAAAATATTGACTGAACGTTCTCTGACTTGTTCCATAGGTGCAGCCCCGCTTAGATTTCTTGCTAAAATTGCCTCGGACATAAACAAACCAGATGGTATCTTCATTATTGAAAAAATAATGGTAAAAGATTTTGTAAAAAATATTGATATCGAAAAAATCCCCGGTGTTGGTAAAAAAGCTTTTGAACAAATGAAAATTTTAAACATTAAAAAACTTGGTGATATTAAAAAATTTAACTCTTCTCTTATATTAAAAAAATTCGGAAAATTTGGTACAAGACTTATTGAATATGCAAATTGTATTGATACAACTCCTATTGGTCAAAATGCAAAACGAAAATCAATTTCCAGCGAATCCACCCTTTCAGAGGACACAAATGAAATAGAAATCATAAAAAAGTATCTTCTTTCACATTCCAATGCTGTTGGAAAAGATTTAAGAAAAAAAAAGAAGTTGACAAATATTGTCTCCATTAAGCTCAAATTTTCAGATTTTTCTCAGGTGACAAGACAAAAAGTAGTTAATACTCCAATCTCCTCAACCCAGTCTATATACAGAGAAACGCTAGCCCTTTTAGAAAAAATTAAAATAAAAAAGAAGATACGCCTCGTTGGTGTGAATGTTGCATTACTTGATAAAGAGATCGGACATTTCCAGATGGAGCTTCAAAATGAAGTCCATGAAAAAATCGAAAAATGGGAAAAAGTTGATAAAGCTATAGATTCGATATCTGAAAAATTTGGAAATAGTATTATTAAAAATGCAGCTTTAAAGCACCAAACAAATCCTAGGAGGTAAAATGTCATCAGATACTATTCAAGCCCGCGTTCTTGTTACAGGTATAGTCCAGGGAGTATTTTTCAGAGTTGAAACAAAAAAGGCTGCCCTGGGCAATAATGTAAAAGGATGGGTTCAAAATCTTGATGATGGCAGTGTCGAAGCTGTCTTTGAAGGCACCAAAGAAGATGTGGATAAAGTCGTAGAGTGGTGTCACCAAGGCCCTGATGCTGCTTTTGTAGGTAACGTTGAAACAAAAGAACAAAGCCCTTTGTCAAATTTTGATGATTTTGAAATTAAGTAGCCAATTATTGTCAATCTTTCTTTAAACTTACCTTAAGAGCAGCTGTATGAACATCTGCTGCCATATGCACCGGACTTTTATCATATATAGGATCCCATGATCCAGGGTCTGCAGAACAAAAAAATTGAACTTCAAGCCCAAACCTTGTTAATGCTTCCTCAATTTTTAAACCCTCCACTTTTTTAGCAGCATCCCACGTTGCACCACATGGTGCACCTATTTTTACATTTATCTTTTTAATATACGCACCCTCTGTTTCAACAGAAATTTCAGGAGTTCCAAACAATTCACTATAGTTGCCAAGACGAACCCGCCTCGAAAGTGAGCATCATGTTGGTGGACATATTGCATTTGCCCGTGTAATTTTTTTCCCGGAACTAATTACTGGTATTTTCTGCTTACCGCACAAAGCTGTAAGATCCTCTGAAAGGTCAGGATGTTTTAAAAAATCAAGCACAAGGTCGGCATCAATCCTATCTGGCAAATATTTAAACCCATTATCAATTATTGCTGGAAGATCAGTTTGTACATCAATAACTTTTACATCAAATCTATCTTTCCCAAACCTTTTGATCCCATTAGCTTTTCGCTCTCCTGCCCCATTCTGTTGTACAACAACTATTTTCTGCATATTAAAACCCCAAATCCTCATTTATCAGAACTACTTTAATTCGTTTTTTAGGAAAACATTTTTCAGTAATTGTCCAGGTATTACAGATTCTATCCGGGCTTGAACAATCCATACAAAATCCTTTTTCAACACAAGGAGTTTTTTTATCAAGATTCATTGTATTAATAGGAGCTGCAACATCTTTTACTCTGAACATTGCATCATCAAGGTCACCGCATATTTTATTTCTTCCAATAAACAAAACAACATTTTTAGGTCCCCAGGTGATTGCAGCCACTCTGTTTCCAATCATATCTAAATTGACCAGCTGGCCTTTTTCTGTTACAGCATTTGTTCCTGTGATAAAAAGATCTACCATTAACGATTTTCTGCGAAGCTCCATCTGCTCTTCAAAAGTAAAATTCTTATCAAAAGTATTAATTACTTCATATTTTTTATCATCCTTTAAAGCATGAAATAATCCTGTGGAGACAAAAGACATGGAGCCACCCCAGGAAACACTTTTAACATTAAGTTGTGGAATAATTTTATCCAAAGCAATGTCTTTTGCTTTTTCACCATTTTCTGCAATAAAAACTTCAAAATTATTTTTTTCCAAGCTTGCCTTTACAAGCTCAAGCTTAAGGTTCCAATAGTTATCAATAGGGTTTTTCATTTGAATCCTCCATGTTAAATTTGTGTACAATTCATAAGTTGCACTTTATAATAGAATCTTCTAATTTAACTTAGTTTACCCTTTTTATGCAAGATTAAATTTAATCAATTAGGCACCCATTTCTCGACAACAGGTGGTCTTGAAAAATCAAAAAACGCCTGCAAGACTCTTCCCTTTTAATCCAAATCTTTCAACATTTTTTGCAACTTTTTTATCTGGAACAAGCAATGGCGCATGGAACGATTTTTCCCTTGCATCAATTACTAAAGGCGCACTACACCCCCAATGTTTAAACTTGGTAAAGCTTTTTGCACCATAAATATCATGGGAAGGATTTGATTTTGTAAAAACAGTCCATAAAAAATTTGAAAATTTGGAACAGATATATTCTACATTGTCTGCGATTATCAATAAAGGCAGACCTTCCATTATTTGTTTATTATCAAGAGAGGTTAATAAACAATTTATCTCTTTTAAAGCTTTGTCATAATTTGTGAATATCGGACCTTTAATGACAATAATTCCTGGTGCAGCCATTTGCGGATTGGAAAAACTTTTATCAGAAGAGAATTCAATAGGAATTTTTTTGCTCAATTTTCTTTTTTTCTTTCCTGCTGCTGCCATTATTAGTTTTGAACCCCTATTTAAGTTTTCTGATGAATAATCAAGGGTATCCATTGTGGTCTGGGTTTGGAAATGAAGATCCCTTGAAAAATCAATTCTTTCGAGAAGATGAAGGATAAATTCTTTTTCATTTGTTATATCAAGATCAGGGTTGTCCTCATGGGCACATATTAAAAGATATTTTGCTAAAGAAAGCTGCCCTGTCCCCAATATTGCGTTAGCGTATGTAAGAATTTCTCTGGGTTTTCTAATCTCATAGGGTACATACCTTTCGTGGGCTTTTGCTAAAAGAAGCGGATGGACGCCTGCTGCATCGACAGCATGAATCCTGGTTACACCGGGGATTGATTTAGGTATTTCAGGCTCTGTAAGTTCATGAATTAATTTACCAAAAATTGTATCTTCCTGGGGAGGCTGCCCAACAACTATAAATGGGAATATTGCATCTTTTCTGTGCCAGACTGATTCAACTTCAAGATACGGAAACTCATGTTCCAAAGAATAATAGCCAAGATGATCTCCAAAAGGGCCTTCTTTTTTTGTTTTACCAGGAACAATTCTCCCTGTTATACAAAAGTCAGCATCTGCTGAAACTACAAATCCTGATTTAATACAATACCGAAAATTTCTCCCGGCAAGCGCTCCGGCAAAACATAGTTCTGACATATTTTCCGGCATTGGCATTACAGCTGCAAATGCATGGGCAGGTGGCCCTCCAATAAATATACTTACACGTAAAGGAACACCGAGTTGTAATGCTTTTAAATGATGATTTCCGATCCCTCTGTGGATTTGATAATGAAGCCCGATTTCTCTATTTTTTATATAATCGCCTCCGGAAATCTGAATTCTGTACATTCCCATATTTGAATCTAATATACTGTTTCTTTCAGGATTCATTGAAAAAACCTGGGGCAAAAGAATAAATCCACCACCTTCTTTTGGCCAACATCTGATCATGGGTAAGTTTTCAATCTTTGTTTTTCTTGCTAAAACTTTACCTGTTCTTTTTCTTACAGGCAAAACATGGATAAATGCAGGAAGAGTTTTTAAACTAGCTGTAAGTGACTTAAATAAAGGTGGTTTAATAAGGGATTTTAAATCAGATTTGATTTTGATAATTTGTTTTATTCTATCAAAACCTGGTTCAAAAATTTTTAAGGCTCTTTCATAGTTGCCATAAAGATTAGATACTGCCGGAAAAGGTGTGGCTTTAATGTTTTCAAATAATAAAGCAGGCCCATCATTTTGAAATACTCTGCGAGTTACTTCAGCCATTTCAAGGTCAGGATCAATTTCTTCTTTAACCCTGATAAGTTCACCTTGGTTTTCGAGAAAATTCACACAGTCATTAAGACTCTTAAATGTCATAATTCAAGCATTTCTATTGCGCCAAACTCCTGACTATTGTCCATGTACCTTGTTCAGATGAAAATTTTATACTTTTTTAAAAGCACCAATAATCACACAAATAAAACCAACTACTACAAGCAACAATGAAAGTTCCATAGAATTTACAACAAAATCAAAAAAGTCTGCTATTGATGCATAAGGAATTTTCTCTAGGTATGGGTCAAGCACTTGATTGGTAACACTGCCAACTGTAATAACACTCCAGCTGAAATTAAATTGCATAAGCCCTGAAATACTCTGAAAAAGAATAACAAGTGCTGCCCCTGCCCATGAAAGAAAGCCAAATCTTGTAAAAGTCATTTGCTTAAAACCCTCTCAAATATAAATATTAAATTAGCTAATAAATTTTATGAAGCTATAATATTCTGCTACCATCCTTTAGTCAAACAATTTTAGTCATAAGGTTACTTTTCTTTATACATTCTTTGTGATAAAGATTTATACTGCTTATTATGACTGATACTTCTCTATTTAAAAAAGTTGGAATTGCCTCATTTATTATGATGACGTCTGTATTTCTAAGCCGCATCATAGGTCTTTTGCGAGAGATGACAATAGCTTTTGCAGGAGGTGCAAAAGGCAGTGTTGATGCATATCAGATAGCTTTTATTATCCCTGAAATATTAAATCATGTTGTTGCAAGCGGGTTTTTATCCATTACTTTTATCCCGATCTTTGCTCATTATCTTGCAAAAAATAATGAGAAAGAGGGCTGGAAAGTTTTTTCAATAATATTTAATACATTTGGACTTCTTTTACTAATTTTCATAATAATTTCATTCATTTTTGCGCCAGAGATTGTAACAATACTTGCTCCAGGGATAAAAGATCCGGTTTTATTTAAAAGCGCTGTTAAAATGACCAGGATTATAATCCCTGCTCAATTTTTCTTTTTTACTGGTGGATTGTTTATGGCAGTGCAATTTGCCAAAGAAAAATTTTTTATTCCAGCTCTTGCACCCCTTATTTATAACATTGGAATAATCATTGGAGGACTTTTATTAAGCCCTTGGCTTGGCATGGAAGGTTTTGCCTGGGGGGTTTTAGCTGGTGCCTTTTTTGGAAATTTTTTTATTCAATTTATTGGAGCAAAAAAAGTAAACTTAAAATTTTATTTTGTCCTGGACTTAAAACATCCTGATTTTATAAAATATGTTGTTTTGACCATCCCTCTTATGGTTGGTCTTACCATGACTTTTTCCACAGAAATATTCCTTAAATTTTTTGGATCGTATCTTGATGAAGGAAGTATAGCATCCCTTAACTATGCTTTAAGGATAATGTTGATATTGGTTGGGCTTTTTGGACAGGCAGTTGGTGTGGCAGCGTATCCATACATGGCTAAGCTTGCACAAAAAGCGGATTTTACACAATTAAACAATCTCTTAAACAATACGTTAAAATTTCTTATGCTTGTTATTCCGTTTTCAATCCTATTTATGGTTTTAAAATATGAAATTGTTGTAATGATCTTCCAAAGAGGGAAATTTGATATCAATGCCACAATATTAACATCCGGTATTCTTCCTTTCCTTATGGCAGGAACCTTTGCATTCGCTGCCCAGACAGTTGTTGCAAGAGGTTTTTATGCTTGTGAAAACACTTTGCTCCCAGCTATTTTCAGCACTCTTTCTGTGATTGCAACCATTCCATTATTTTTCTTTTTTATGAAAATATTGCAAGCAAAGGGGATAGGTCTTGCTCTTTCTTTATCTGCTATTATTCAGACAATTGTTTTATATGAAATATGGAATTATAAAACTAAAAATTTTGGGAAAAAAGAAGTTTACAAATTATTTTTTAAAATATCATGCATAAGCATTTTTGTTGGAATACTTCTTTGGAGAATTACATTGTTTCTTCAAAATATTATTGATAATACAAATTTTTTGGGTGCATTATCAATATCTATTGTTACTGGAGTATCTTTTTTTGTTCTTATCTCAAGCACATGCTTTGTTTTTAAAATTAAAGAGTTTTCTATGTTGTTTCAAAAAATAAAAAGCAAATTAAAATCAGATTAAAGCAAAATTACGAAAATATTTCATAAAACTTACAAAATACTTTTCCCAAGGGCTGAGACTATTAACTCAACAGCCAGGCTTGCAGTTTTGTTTTTATTATCGAGTATGGGGTTTAACTCTACCAAATCCATGGAAGCAAGCTTACCAGTATCTGACAATACCTCCATCAACAAATGTGCTTCACGATATGTAAGGCCGCCCGCAACAGGTGTACCGACGCCAGGCACTTCTACAGAGTCAAGAGCATCCATATCAAGGCTTAGATGAATTCTTTTTAAATGTACAAATTTCATCAAGGCTTTATTAAGAACAGCGCTTATTCCCTGTTCATCAATATCTCGCATTGTAAATACTGTAATATCACTGGTATTTAATCTTTGTTTTTCTTTTTCGTCCAGATCTCTAACCCCAATCAATACAATATTTTCAGGATCAACTTTAGCTCCATCTCTCCCGATATTAACAAGTGCCTTTTCACCATCTCCAATTAATATTGAAAGTGGCATCCCATGAATATTACCGCTGGGTGACGTTTCTGGGGTATTGAAATCACCATGGGCATCAATCCATAAAAGGCCTACTGGAGACTCATGGGACACACCTCCAACAGTTCCAATAGCAATGGAATGATCTCCACCAATAAATAACGGGAATCTATTTTCTGATATAGCGTTTTTACCTTCCATATATATATCTTTACAAACCTGCGCTATTTCTTTTGTATAGCTTGATACACCATCCACCTCTATTGCATCACGCACAGGCACTTTAATATCACCTCTGTCTTCCACAGCAAGACCAAGAGAACGAAGTCTTGGCATAAGTTTTGAATATCTTATTGCCCCAGGCCCCATATCAACCCCTCTGTGAAGTTGTCCAAAGTCCATTGGGACACCAATTATGCTTATTTTCTGTTCCATCATTTGTATCCTTTTTAAAAACATCTAACCAAACGCTAATAAACCTATCTGCAACTTACAAGTTGACAGGTAACATAGCATAAAGTATTTTAACAATCCAATTTAAAGATAAAAGGAGTAATATATATGTTCCCTAAATATGAAATGAAAAGCATTACAACATTAGAATCAATTAAGAAGATAATAAAAACAAAACCTGACAGGATATCACTTATTGTACGTCATTCTGAAAGACATTTTCACGAAAATGCAAAAAGAGAACCTTTTATGGGTTTAACTGAAAATGGAAAGAACGAAGCCTTCAAATTTGGTTCTTCCCTTGCTCAAGATCCTCACCCAAAACTATTTTCCAGCCATTTTGGCAGATGCATTGAAACAGCCTACTTAATTGATAAAGGTTATTTCCAAAAACATGAGGAAGTTAATAACAATGCAATCCTTAGCATTGATCTTTCACCCTTTTATATTAAAGATATAGAAAAAGCTATAAGTATGGTGTCAGAAACAAGTTCTGATATTTTCTTGCGTTCCTGGTTTAACAAAGAAATTTCTGAAGATATTATGCTTAATCCTGAAGAAACTGCGCAAAAAATAGTTCAATTCATGAAACAAGAGCTACAAGAACTTGATAAAGATGAAATAGGAATTTTTGTAAGTCATGACTGGAACATATTCCCCATCAATGAATTTTTCTTGAGTCTAAAGCATGAAGAATATGGAGCGGTGGGATATTTAGACAGTGTCTTCCTTTTTGAAAAGGATGGGAGCTTCTATCTTGAAAGTCGTCAAAAAGATGCAATAATGATATAAATGTTTTTAAAAAAACTTATTTGATAACTCATTGATAAACTTATAATCCGGGACATCATAAAAAATACCTGTAGTTGCGCTAAGCTTACTTTTTGTATCAGATTCGGGTTGCATTCCTCTTATAAAAAGATAAAAAACGCCTCCAAAATGTGAATTGTAGTCATAATTCTTTTGGCGAAATTTTAAATATTTATGCAAAGCCACTACATAGATGTGGTATTGAAGAAAATAATGATGTTCCATCATGGCATCATTCATGGCGCCACAGGAGTAATCATCATATGATTTTCCAAGAAAGTTTGATTTATAATCAACAATATACCACTTATCATCAAATTCAAAAACAAGATCAACAAAGCCTTTCATAAAGCCTGAAACACTGTTAAAATCAAGTTCTAAAAGCTTATCAGCATATTCTGATGCTGTTGGGTGTTTCATTGAATTTTTAAAGGTATTGTATAGTTCTTTGTTATTTACAGATTTTATTGGAAAGAAAAATTCAAGTTCATTTAATCGCTTTTTACTTTTTATATTTCTTAAAACAAAAGCATTGTTCTCTTTTGAAAGCTTAGTTGACAAAATCTGATCTACAGATTTATTTATTGTTTTACTCCATAATTCAGACTTATATCCAAAACCTTCAAGCTTTGACTTAACAAGATTTGTAATATTTTCCTTATTGTCCCCAAAATCAAGATCCTCAAAAAGAGAATGAAAAAATTCTCCAGAGCCTGCACCTGCAGGGAAATCTTTTAATGTTATTTCTGTTTTAGAGGAAAGGTTTTTTCCTATCTCTGTATTTGCTGAAAATTTATAATCTATATTTGAAATTAAAGATGAAAAACTTGCAATTTTCCATGATTTAAAAACCGATCTTGTAAGGGTTCTTATTTTACCTTGCTTATGGAGAACATCATTTTGGCTATAAGGAATTATTTTTCCTCCTGATTCACCAGGCTTATAAATATCAACACTTATCCTTTGCTTGCCATTTTTTGTTAAGGATTTAATGTCTTCTAACATGCCCATATCATCTGAAACAGATTTACCGTGCAAGATATTTCCTAAAGCTGAGGCATCTACAGAATTAAACCTTCCCCAAACCACTTTCACCATTGATGCAGCACGTGTCAAAGCAACATACAAAAGCCTTACCTCTTCAGCCTGCGCTTCATTATTTGATAATTCTCTTGCTTTGTCTATATTTTCATATCCCAGGTCAAATTTTTCCCTGTAATCATCATTTGGATCATGGAACAAACAATAATCATCTTTGTTAGGATTAATTTTACCATCCCATAAATAAGGTAAATATACCAAGGGCCACTCAAGCCCCTTACTTTTATGTATTGTTACAATAGAGACAGCTTTCTGATCCGTCTCAAGGCGCAATTCTTCCTGGGAACCATTGTCTAATGCCCTTCCCTGCTCATGTTCAAACCACTTTAATAAAAAAATAGGCGAGAAATGCTGGTCAGACTCTGTATAATGAAGAAGCTCAGTAAGATGATTATAATTTGTAATAGTTCTTTCACTAATATATGTATTTGTTTTTGAGAATGCTTCTTTTGAATAAAAAACTTCTTGAATCATCCTGATAAAGCCATGTTTCAGCCATAGAGACTGATAACTTTTAAATTTTTCCTTCCAGCCTGAAAGTAATCCATCTGAATAGTTAAGATAATCAATATCATTTGCAGTAAATTCAAAAATATCTGTTAAAAGAGCGGCTTTTACTAAACTATCATTTTCAGGTTCTAATACGGCACAAAGAAGATCAGTCATCTCTTGAGCCTCTTTTGAAACATATACAGAATCGCTACTATAAATATGTGAAGGAATTTGATAAAGCTTTAATGCCTTACTGATCTTATTTGCCTGATCATTCTTCCTGACAATAACTGCGATATCTGATGGTTCAATCTTTCTTTTTTGTAAAAAGGTATCAGAATTTAAAAGTTTAGCTAAATCTTCAGCAACTATTGACGGAATATTATCATTTGCCCATGTTTTTGTAATAAAACCTTTTTTATCTATGTCTGCATTTATCTTTTCTTTATTTAAAAAAAGAAACTGAAAACTTGGGGCTTCTTTGTTATCTATAAATAAACGGTTTTCAGATATTTCAGGTGCTGTGACAGGGTGAAATCCGATCTTCTCATATAAAAATGGGTTGACTTGATTTGTGAATATAGAATTAACAGATTCTACAAGCATTGGATCACTTCTATAATTTTTATCCAATGTATAAACCTTTGTACTATCTTCAACTGCTTTAAGATAGGCAAAAATATCTCCACCTCGAAAACCATAAATTGCCTGTTTCGGGTCTCCAATCATGCAAAATAGATTCTCCTGATTTACAAAAAGCTTTGAAAATATAGAGTATTGGGTCTGGTCAGTATCCTGAAATTCATCTATCAAGGCTGCATGATATTTTTCCTGTATTGCAGAAATAAGTATTTTACTTGCATTGCCATGAAGCGCGTGGGCAAGATCGTTTATGAGATCATTAAAAAAAACTTCTCCGAGTCTTTCTTTATTTTTTAGAAGCTTGGTTTTTAAATATTTAAAATATGATATCTCAAGGCTTAAAATATTGTTTTCAAAAACCTTGTTAAGTTCAAAAAGCTTCTGGCAGAGACTGAAAAATTCATATTCAGGCAAATCAAATCCTGGTTTTAGCTTCTCTTCCAGCCTTGTTAAAGTGAATTTATATAAGGAATCACCTTTTTCATTCATTTCAAACACTGTGTTCTCGCCTGTGACAGACAATTGCTCGCTTATTTGTTCAAGCCAGTTTTCTACCAAGTTTTTTTTATAACTTTGTTTGTTTATTCCAGAATCATTTTGGATGAACTCTTTGATCTCGTAACTTTTGTGATCAATATAGACTTCAATTTCTTTTACTATCTCTCTATACTCATCAAAAACATCTGAAAATTCCATGGTTTTGGGAATCAGCTCAATATCAGGTCGGGAAAGAAGTTTTGAAAATTTTCTTATTAATTTTCCAGGAACAAAATTTTTCTTTTTTAGATATTTTAAGAATAGCGAGTCAAGGTTATTTATTTTTTCTGCAAAAAAATCATAGCATATTTCTTTTTCAATCAAAGAGCTGTCAGGAGAAAGTTCTACATCAAAAAGTGCTCTGCTTTCAAAAGCATTTTCTTTGAGCATTTTTAAGCAAAAAGAATGAATAGTTAGAATTGATGTCTCATCAAACAAATTAAGAGCATTTTTTAAATATCTCTTTTTGTTTCTTACTTTTTTTTCTGTACCTGATTTAAGGTATTGACTGAATTCATGGTCTGATTCAAGGGTTGAGTCTGTATCAAAATTCAATTCAACCAGAATTGAAAGAGCTTGTAATAGTCTTTTGCGAATTCTCAACTTCAATTCAGCCGCCGCAGCTTCGGTAAATGTAACAACTAAAATAGAATTCGGTCTATATCCTTCTAACACAAGCCTTGTATAGATTGTAGTTATTGTATATGTTTTTCCAGTTCCAGCGCTTGCTTCAATTAAAATTGTATTTTTAAGCTCAATATCAAATGGATTCAATATTTCCATCTTATTTCATATGCTCCATTAATGGCTTAAATACTCTGACTGAATTTTCAATAAACCCGCTTCCAATAAAATAATCCACACTCTGAAAAAGGTCATGCTCACCAAAATAAAGGTTTGTATATCTATCTGTTTTTTCTCCTGAGTCAAAAAAAGAATTGTACCATTTTGTTTTACACTTTTGCATAATGTTGAAAATATTGCTTTTCGATTCATCCTGATCAGTTTCTAAAAAGTTTTTCACAAACTCATAGGATGTTTCAGGGAAAAACAAAAAAGGAGTATCAAGGCCTGCTTGGTAACTTTTTACAAGATCTGATAATAACTTGTGTGCATCATTGCTATCTGTTTTTGAAAATAAAATTTGCTTGGCAATATTTTTTGATTTACCTACACTCTTCCCAACTAGAATAGTTTCTAAAGAATTTGCCTTTTTTGAAGAAGCATTTAAAGCAAGATGATATATCCAAGCATTTAAAAGCCGTTGAGGGTTAAGTTTTCCAAATGTTACTATTGCACGACCAATATCATCAAAAATTTGGTCAATGGTGCCTGAAACATTAATTGAATCAAAATCAATATCAAAATTTATTGAACTCATAAGCCCTTTTTGAATAATTGTTTCTGCTTTTTCATATATGGGTGCAACCTGGGAATATATTTCTTCTAAGTCAATCTTACCTTTTTTTCCAAAAGAGAGTTTGCCTGCTGCTTTGAACCTGTCATAATCAAAATTAAGCTGTTTTGTTTCAACACCCTTTATAAGAATATCTGATCCTATCTGAAAATTATCAAGCGAATCTAAAACAACAGGTTCTCTGTCTTCCTGAGTTATTTTAGATTCCTGAAAAACAATACCCAGCCTGTTTTTCATCATATATTTTAAAGGCTGTTTGAAAAAATAACAAAGGCTGTCCAAAGAAATATTTTCTTTTGACAAGGTCGAAGGGGATAAATCTTTAGAGATAAACAATTCTTTTTTATCTGATCTGTTTGCAAGACTTTTTAAGGTTTTAAAAGCATGGGAAGAAAATGAAAAATACTTCTCATTCTTGGTAAAATACTTGGGACTAAATGGCTGAAGAGGATGATAGCAAATCAGATCTTGCTCTGATTTTATTTTAAAACTTTCCATAATTACATCGATTAACTCACTTACAATTGCTGAACAGGGTAATGGTGAATTGTCTTTTATATCAAAACCTGTATATGTGATTATAAAATTTTCCCTTGCAGAAATCAGAGCTTCTAAAAATAGATACCTGTCTTCAGAACGAACATTTTTATCACCAATTCGTGGGAATTTTTCAATCAAATCAAAGCTCCTTGAGGATGATTTTCTTGGAAAATCCTGCTCACCCATACCCATTAATCCAACAACCTTAAAGGGAATGCTTCTCATGGGCATTAAATTACAGAATGTAATACCGCCGGTCATGAATGATCCTGCTGAAACCGATTGAGACAACTTTTCCTCAAGTATTTTCAAGGCAACATCAAAGGAAAGTTTATTTTCAAATAAAGCTTGTTCTGATTCATTTTTAATTTGCTGAACTATATCTAAAATGAATAAAAATTCTGTTTCATTATCAGAAGTCTTTGCAATCATTGAGTTTAAAATCTGCTTAAAACTTTTACAAAAATATGAAATATTTTCTTCTCTTAAATAAAATAGCTTTGCCTCTTTAAAAAGAGCATCTAAAAACAAAGCAAATTTTCCAATTATTTCTGCTTCTGATCCTTGGGGCATACCAGTAGGAATAACATTGCAGAATAATGTATCACTGTCCTCAGGCATGGCATATCCAAGCATTAGTCTTTGAAGGCCAAACTTAAAAGTGTTTTCATAAAATTCAGGAAAACCTCTGTTTTTTTTGTGATCTGAATCAATGCCCCATCGTATCCCTGCATTCTCGGCGTATTTCTCAATTAAGCCAAGTTCAATCTGATCAATTGAAAATTTCTCTGCCACTGGTTCCATAAAAAGAAGGTCAAGAACAGAATGAAGCTCAAGCCTTGAAGTCATAATGTTCATGATTTTTAAAAAAGCTTTAACTATTTTTGACTCTGACTTTTGTTTTCGATCACTGATTGAATAAGAAAACTTGTGTTCTACAGAAAACACAGCTTCGATCAAAGGTGCATATGACTCAACATCAGGCATCATTACAATTACATCATCTGGTGTTAAATCAGGGTTTTTCTCAAAAAGATTTAAGAGCTGATCTTTGAAAATTTGTACCTCCCGCATGGGAGTATGACATGAATGGATTGAAATTGAATTGTCATTTTTAAGAGAAATATCAAGGGGCTCTATATCTTTGCCATGTTTCCTTTCATAAAGATTTAATATATCTGATTGAAGATAAGAGAGCATTGTCCCTGCATCAAGCAGAGAATCATGCCACAAATCAGGCAAGGGGGGTTCATAATATTCAAACTCTTCCAATAAAACCTGCAAATCCCTGCCTGCCTTTCCAAGAGATGCAACAAGGGGGTTTCCAGAATCAATTTCCTCTATAAAATTAGGCGTTGAATATCCAAAAAATTCTTTTGAGGGTACAAACAAAAACAAATTAATATCCGAAAGCTTGCTTAAGTTATTAAAAAAATTCAAAAACAGAGGAGGATAAGATGATATTCCAAAAGCTGAAATCCGTTGGGGGATATCTTTTCCTTCTGCAACTTGAACAGGAGAATATTCAAAGCCAGTTTCAATCATTTTCCTGAACAAAACAGGCTGCCATGCCCAAAAACTATCTTTGGCCTGAAGGTTTTCAGCATTGTTCTGCCATTTTAATAACAGGTCAGGACGGTAAATCCTGTAATCATCAAAAAGGTCAGCAATATTGCTGCTAAGTTGATAAAGCCTGATGCCATCTTTATCATCTACAAGATAATTCTTTATACTCCTAAATTTGGAGTCATGTATGAGATGGGGAATTAAATCCATAATTTTCCAGACAAGAAGATTACTATCAAAATCTTGTTTCAAAGAAAACTTTTCAATTATCTCTCTTGGAAAAGAATAATTGACGTTTGCACATATCCCATTTTTTTTTGCAAGCTCGATAGATATCCATTGTTTCATACCTCTGCTCTGAATTACTATCCATTCAAACAAAAAAGGATCCGCTAAGGGATCCTTTATCACAGATGCTAAAGCATCCATAAGATATTCCATTCTATTACTTTTAAAAATATTCAGCAAAGGTGGATTCTATTTATTTTTAAGGTTTATATTCAGGTACAATCTCTATTAAGCATTGTTTTATTTCTTTTTTATTTCGATCTTTTGCAGCTTTTTTTAATTTCTCCAGACCAGTATTGAAATTGTCCATGTCATTCTTGTTACTATTTAATACCATTATTTTTTTATGATTTGTAGGAACTACATTTTCATCTTTAGTCATCAACTCTTCATAAAGTTTTTCACCAGGCCTTAATCCTGTGTATTTAATCTTTATATCAACTTCAGGTTCAAACCCTGAAAATTTAATCAAATCCCTTGCCATACTATCAATATTAACAGGATCTCCCATTTCTAAAACAAATATCTCTCCACCTCTTCCCATAGAACCTGCTTGAAGAATCAATTGGCAGGCTTCAGAAATAAGCATAAAATACCTGATTATATCAGGATGGGTTACAGTAACAGGCCCACCCTCTTTGATCTGTTTTTTAAAAAGAGGGATTACACTACCAACGCTACCTATGACATTGCCAAACCTTACAGTGATAAAAGTTGTTTTTGACTTTTTAATAACATTTCTACTTTGAACAATTATTTCTGAAACTCGCTTGCTTGTACCCATAACATTTGTAGGGTTTACAGCCTTGTCAGTAGAGACAAAAACAAATTTTTCACACTCAAACCTGTCAGCGACATCAACAAGATTTTCTGTACCCTGTATATTATTTTCAACTGCTTTCCATGGATAATGCTCTAACATTGGAACATGCTTATAGGCTGCTGCATGGAAAACAATATCAGGTTTAAACTTTTCAAATGCTTTTTCGAGCTCTTCTTTGTTCTGAATATCACCCAAAAATGGAACAACTTCTACATTGGGGAAAACTCTCTTTAGATCAAGATCAATTTCATAAAGAGGGCTCTCAGCTCTTTCAAAAAGAATAATTTTCTCAGGAGAATATCTTAGGATCTGATTGCATAAGCCTCGACCGATAGATCCACCGGCGCCAGTAACAAATATAGTTCTGCTACCCAGATATTCTCCAATCTTTTCATCATCCAGATCAACAGGTTTCCGACCAAGAAGGTCTCTGTATTCCACTTCCCTAATTGCATTTACAGTGACTTTACCATTTATTAGCTCACCCATTCCCGGAACTGTCTTAAACTCAACATCACATTTTTTACAGAGCTCAACAATGTACCTCATTCTTGATGCATTAGCCGAAGGAATTGAAATAATTATTTGTTCAATTCCATACCCCTTAACAACACTTTCAATATTTTCAATCTGATCTATGACTAAGACGCCATGAATTTTTCTTCCGATTTTAGCAGGATCATCATCTAAGAAACCAACTACTTTTAACTTAATAGAGGAATTGTTACGAATCTCTCTATAAAGCTTTTCCCCACAATCTCCTGCTCCAAGAATCAAAAGTTTTTTTGCTGAAGTAGAATCCTTTTTAAATGATTGAACAAAAGATAAAAAAACTTCCTTTAAATTTGTATGTTCATTCAACCGTTCAAAGCTGATTCTTGTGAGAACTCTTAAACCTGAAATAAAAAGTAAAGTTAAACTTAAATCAATTAAAAAAACAGACCTTGGAACACTTACAAATTGTGTTCTAAAAAAAACCCAGCCACCTAATAACAAGGAAGATACAACAGATGCTTTTATAATATTTATAAGATCATTTAAGCTGGTATATCTCCACATACCCCGGTATAGGTCAAAATATATAAAAGTTAAAATTTTAATCAAAATTAAACTCGGAATCATCCATACAAATTGATCCCAAAAAATTACTGAAATTTCAAAATCAAAACGAATCTGGTATGAAAAATATAGAGATAATAATATCAACACAATATCAGATATCATGATGATAAATAAATTTCTGGAAAACCTAATTTTCATCCGCTAATGACCTTCTATAGATAAAAGTAGTATATCTATTGCCAGCAAAAGAATTAATCTCTTGATAAAATTGAAAATCATCAATCTTGCCAATATGCCTGTTTTTTATTTTCAAAACAATTATCTCAGCGTTTTTTTCAAGAGCAAATTGTTCAATACTTTTAGGACTCGTATTCTTATCATAATAATGGCTTCTCCAATCAAAATTTGCCTGATCCTGTGCCTCAAGATCAATATAAAAAGCATCTTTGAAATTATTTGAAACGATTGAAAGTTTGTTAATCTTTCTCTTGTTAACCAACCATCTAACAGTACTAACAGTTGTGATATCTCTTGATGATACCAAACTAAATGTTTTTGCTGTTGGGGCAATTAGAATTAAAATAATCAAAAATATTACTGCACTTTTATGTGAAGAAATTTTTATTTTACTCCATAACCTATCCAGCCCCAAACCTACCCATGGTAGAAGAAGTGTTGTAGGCACTATACCCCATCTGGTTATAAGTATGTCCTGTTTTATTAAAAAATAATAACCAAGCAAAAAAAACAATAGCCATATCCCGAATATAAATCTTCCTGATTTATCTGCCGGCTTTTCTGAATCTCTGAACCCAATATAAAGGGGAATCAATAATAAAGGGAATAGAATTTTAACTAACACTTGTATTATGGCAAACATATAAATAAAAGGTAAAAAATGCCTGCAAAGTGATGCAAAGCCGTAAATAGTATCAGTGAATGGTGGTTGGCCTGCGACTTCTGAAAAAAATTGATAAATTTCGCGAGATTTAGTAAGAAAATCCCCTTTGAAAAATATTATTATTTCTGAATATACTTGATCGAACCTGTTAACTGCAATACCATGCTGACCATTAAATAATAATGCAATTCCAACAAATAATAAAGGTATAGTAATCCAGGTCAAACATCTAAAAAAATAAAAAGACCTTTTTTCTTTATCAACAATTACAATGTAAATTAAAACAAAGAAATAATAACCAAGGAAAAGTACACCTTCAATTCTGATAAGTGTAGCAACCCATGCCAATATGAATGTTATTGCAAATAGAAATTGATTTGATTCTCTAATTGATCTAAGAGAAAAATAAACACATGAAATAAATAGAACCAAAAAAAGGGGGTCTCTGCTTATATTCATAGAATACCCATTCATTCTTGGTAAAATAGCAAAAATAAAACAAGCCCAAAACGCAACTCTCTTGTTATACATATTCTTAGTTAAATAGTATAAAGGAATTAATACAAGTATCATACTGCTTACTGATATAAAATACCCTGCAATAATCCAGTCAGGAATGGTCATATGAGTCATTGCAATTAACAAAGGATAAGCTGGCATGGGATAAAGCGCCAAACCATCTGCGAAATTACCCATAGCATATTGTTTGGCAGCATTAATATATAGAATGCCATCATTATTAATTGGACTGCTGTATAATGCTAATACAAGAATCAATTTTATTAATAATGATATCAGTATAGGAACACCTAAAAAGAACCAATCTCTTTCGTTATCATTAGAATTTTGATACCAATTTCTCATTTTGTCAGTAAACAAACACCTCTCCTTATCGAAAAATCATTTTTTTTAGTAGTGATGGGATTTAATACTCCAGAAACGTAATAAGATCAACAATTCTTAAATCATAAATTTACTAATCCAACTCAAATCGTTAACTTCTTCCTGATAACAACAGCAAATACAGTAGAGCAAAAAAAACACATCAATAACAAAGCAATTACTGGAATATAACTATAATTCTGTAGAAAAATTATTGCCATACCAATAGCAAGCTGTATTACACCATAAGCAGTTGAAACTTTCCAGTGCTCAATCTCATATTCGTTTGCAAGAAGTTGATAGATATGCTGCCTGTGGGGAATATTCAGCGAATCACCATTTCTAATCCTGACAAACATTGTAATTAATTCATCTGCATAAAAAGGGAAAAGAAAACCAACAAGAAAAATAAATTCTAAAAGAGTCCTTGAGAATGAAACAACCATACAGGCAAAAACAAAGCCCAATAGAACACTTCCTATATCACCCATAAAAACTTTTGCCTTTGGGATATTAAATAATAAAAATCCAGTACATGCAAAAACAACTGCAATGGCTAAAACATTATAATTGGTTACAGCGCCTGAGATATAACCATAAAAAGCTAACAAGAAAAAACCTACTGCACCTGTAACCCCAGCTATACCATTGATTCCATCCATAAAATTATAGAAATTTGATGTCCCAACAATAAAAACCGCAAAAGGAAAAATTAGAAACCATGTGAGCAGATGTACCTGAGCTGAATAAAAGAAATTAATCAAAAAAATAAAACTGCAAATAAATTGTATTAGCAGGCGAAATTTAACTGATAACTCCACCTTGTCTCCAAAAAAACTGACTATTGATAAAACAAGCGCTGGAACCCAAAATGTTATTGGAATTTTGATAATAATTGAGGAAAAAACAAAAGCAGCCAGAATTCCTATTCCACCGCCTTTAGGTATATCTTTTGTATGTGAACTTCTCTCATTTGGTACATCAAGTACACCGAGTTTGTAGCCGATTTTATGTATTATCCAGGCACCCAAACAACCAAACAAGAAGCTAATAAACACAATTAATATATTTTGCATACAAGTTATCTATTCATTTTTCAAAAAAACAGCATTTAAATTATTATGAGGCTCAAATCCTGTATCAAGCATCTTTTTGTTACTAAAAACTAAACTATATGCCAATTTATTATAACAAGAATGGAGCCATTGACGTTTACTCCTTAGAATTAGCCCTGCCATTCGGGTAACCATCCATACAAAAAACAAAGGAATAGTAAAGACAAATCTGTCTGGATGATACGAAGATTTTTTAAAAACTCTGATTATCTCTTTAAACCTGTATGGTTTCTCATCACAAACATTTAAAATATTAATAAAACAACTATCTGTTGAATTCCCTTTTTCTTGATCCAATCTATATTCAATAAAATCCACAAGATTTTGTCTGGAGACAGCAGACATCTCCTGTTCGCCTGTCCCAAATTTTAGATATGCTAATTTCTTAGTAGCAAAAACTCTTCTGTCCAGGTTTAATGACCATTCAGAGTCATAAACAGGTGCAAGTCTGAAAATATCAAGCTTTTTTAATTCTCCAGAATTATATAATGCAATTAGGCGTTTTTCAGCATCAAGTTTACTACTACCATAATCACTTGAAGGATTGCATTGGCCATCTTCAGACAGAGAATTTTGTATATTATCTTCACCATAAACTGATATAGAAGATAAGAATATAAAATAGACATCATGATTGGCTTTATTTACTACTTTGGCAAGGCTTTCAGTTGCATGGCTGTTGACACGAAAATATTCATAAGAATCAATAACTCCGATTTTTTGATGAGCAATGCCAGCACAATGTATTACTATATCGGGTTTATGAATGTTAACAAATTTAGAAATTTTTTCATAATCAGTTATATCTGAAAGATTTAAAGGAAAACTCTGAACCGTCTGTTTCATATTATTATCAATACCAATAACACTATATTCCTTTAAAAATTTATCGAATAATGCTTGCCCAATAAAACCTGATATACCGGTGATAAGAATTTTTTTTTGATCGTTACTCATTATTCTCACATTTTGAGACTTCCTTCATCCATGTTTCCAACTTATTAACAAGCATTTTCTCTTCAAAAAAAACTTCAAAGTATTTCCTGCCGTCTTCCCCCATAATCCTTCGCTTCTCTTCTGACATGCCGTGCATTTCTAAAACTGCCTTGGCTAAGTCACCGGGGTCATCAGGGGAACACACTAAACCCGAATTTGACTCTTTGACGACATCTGCCCCTGCACCATCTAAAGCAGCTATCACTGGGCGCCCGCACGCCAGGTAGGATTGAAGTTTGGCAGGGATTGTTAAAGAAAAAATTGGGTCTTTTTTTAGGGTAACCAACAAAGTATCAGCAAATGAAAAAAATCGTGGCATAGTTTCAATTGGATGCTTCCCTAACAAATGAAATGTTCCTCCTAAATCTCGCTTTTTAATCTCAGCTTCTACCCATGCCCGCAGCCTACCATCGCCTAAAATTACCCAGTGGATATCTTTATGTTCTTTTAGCAGATCTGCAGCATCTATTATGGTTGTAAAACCTTGTGCAGCACCAATATTACCTGCAAATATTACTCTAAAACCTGATGGAATTAATTTTTCTTCCGGGGTATTTGCTTTAAAAGATAAAGGTCGATATAATTCTTCTGCACTATTGGGAAAATAAAGAATGTTATCAGGTTTTGATGTATATTTTTCCACAGAAGATCTAAAAGCTTTTGATTGAATTAATATTCTATCACATTGAGAATATATAAAATGTACCATTGAACCAACAATTTTCAAGGTTTTTTTTGAAGTAATAATACCAACAGCTGATAAAGTTTCCGGCCACAAGTCCTGAACCCAAAACATGATTGGAGCTTTTTTTAACTTCTTCATTACTATTGCAGGTATACCTACAGTTATAGGTGATGGCTCATATACAAAAATGACATCATAGTTTCCCCGACAAAAAAAAGGTCCTAATATTCCTGCACTTAATACATAAGAAATATAATTTATTAAAAGTTTAAAAACACCACTTGTACCTCTCGGAAGCATAGGAACTCTTATAACCTGAACCCCATCATAATCCTCTCGGTTTCTTTTAAACAACCCGTAACCTTTAAAAAAACTTCCTTCTGGATAATTGGGTTTCCCTGTAAGGATTGTGACCTTATGCCCCTTTTTTTTAAGAGATAAAGAAAGCTCATTTATCCTGAAATTTTCAGGCCAAAAATATTGAGAAATTATTAAAATATTCATACTGATCTTATAATGAAATTAATTAAAATATTGCTGATACTGATCCTTCTTTTGAAACAACTTAATTTTTTTTTGCAACTATCAACATTTCACCACCATAAAATGGAAGTTTAAGCTTCTTTAAAAATTTTGGTAGAACCCAATAAAATGGCTTCAAAAGTATATAAAATTCTGGGCCAAAATTCTGGAACATAGTATAGACATACTCAATACTTAATTTTTTAATATGTGGTTTTACCTTTAAAACTGTATAATTATATTTTTCTAAGAATTGTTTAATATTTTTAGCAGAAAAATAATGAATATGTTCTACTGGAGCATATGGTGGCCAGAATTTCCCAAGTATGCTTGACCAAAATGATCCAGCATTTGGTGTTTGTATTATTAAAAGACTTTCAGATTTCATCCAACTTGAAATATTTTCTAATAATATTTCTGGTGTAGTTACATGTTCTATAAGACCAAACAATGTTACAATATCAAAGGTCTTATCAAAAGCAGCATCATTAAATTGACAGTTTAATATCCGACCATAATGCTTTTTGTTTGAAATTTGAGCTGCGTCTTCTTGAAGTTCTATACCATAAGTTTCCGCATTTTCTTTCAAAGCCAGGTCTAAAAAATCTCCTGTAAAACAGCCGACATCTAAAATTTTCTTACCCGAAAGAGCGCCGGAATAATTTTTTATTAAATCAATATATGTTCTATATAAGTAAATATACATGTCCATACTTGAATGTATGGTACTATAATTACCCTTTTCAAATTTATTCTTATAATGTTCTCTTATTTCACCTAATTGTGGAAAAGGGAGTGTTCTTACTAATTTGCATTTTGTACATTCATAGAACTCAGTATCTGAATAAATAAATTTTATACTCTCAGAATCCGAACCACATATGATACAGGCCATTACCCTTTCTCCATATATAAACATAACTTTTTATTATTCAACATCATTTTCCCTACTTCGACTTCCATAATTTTTCTATTTGATTGAGTAATTTCCTCAAATCGAATACCGCTTTTAAGAAAGGAATACAACCCTAACGCTGTTATTGTCACCTTTCAATTTGTTCATCACTACTATAAGTACAGGTGAATAGACCGTTGGAGAATTTTTTATCATTTTCAAACAATCGAATACTGACCTTATTTAAATGCGAGAATAGATTCTGGATTCATTTTTAGGTCATATCTTTCATCATCCAGTATTCGTTTTATCGATCCTTGATCCCTATAAATTTGGCTGACACCAAAGGCGAATCCTAACATGAACCATAGGAACGGTATCGAAATCAGACTTCCAAATAGACGAAAAATCAGCATCGCTATTATGGAAGCTAAAAGGAGCGATGGGATATGATCATTTTTCTCTACTGAAGTTTTAATAACTTTGATCAGCTCTACAATAACTAAGAGCACGAGGCAAATTAAGGAACAGGCACCAAGGATTCCTACATTAAAGAACTCTGTCAAAAAAAAAACGTGGGAATCTATTAGGTTTCTTTTCGCGGCCTGCCAATTTTTTTCTGTGCCGTCTGTGAGATCATCATGCTTATAAATGTCTACTTTAGCATCTTCCTTCATCTCAATAAGTACCATATCTGGTAATAAATATTTCGAAAGTCCTGCGCCATGACCAAACCAAAAATTATCAATTGATTTAGCCAATGACACTTCAACCAGTGTTAACCTAACATACAATGAATTATAACCGAATACATGATTTCGACCATGTTGAGTAGATGAACTTTGATTTTCACGAAGAAATAATTGTTTTGCTGATTGGTTTTGTCCAACTTTCTTCTCTTTAACATATTTTGTTAATATAGAATTTCCAAAAAAAGCAACCATGAATAACATAAGACATAGTGAGACGAAAATTCTTTTCCCCTTGAGAAAAAAAATAGATAGAAGCATAAAAGCTACAGCTGCTATGATCAAACCCTTGGTAAAGGTTAAAATTATTGCTGAAGACCATAGGAACAACAAAGTTAAAAAAACAAATTTCACGTAACGTTTTTGACTGTTTTTTAGAGTTAAAAAAAGAACAGCCCCACTTGCAAAAAGTAGAATATCACCAAAGTAGTATGAATCGCCGCCCAAATTGATGATTCCCAGTAGATTTGTTCCTGCTGCTCCCAATCTACCTAAATTGCAACCATTAAAATAAAAAGTGACTACCCCGGTAGCTGCAATAATATAAGACATTATTCCAATTACTGTTAGAACTGACGATATCGTCTTCCGGCATGATACGGTATCTGATACGATGATCATCATGACCAAGTAACATAGTATAATAAATGACTGTTTCAGCGATTCTATATCAAAGGGAGAGTTTATCAAGGACAGAAATTGAGAAGATGCATACATTAATGAAAAAAACCAAAATGATTTCTCCCTTATAGTTCTTTTCTTTTGAAATTTAACAATCCTCGTGAGCCACGTAGCAAGTAGGAAGAGAAAGGGGATCATGATTAATTTCACTTCGAATCTTTGCACATCAAACCAGTTCCATTCAATTGTGTTCAGTGGTAACAAACAAGCATACAAAACCAGTGCTATCGTGACAATACGATTGACCTGCCCTTCTATATCCAAGCTGTTTGCTAAAACTGCTACCATTTTTTCGCTTTTCTTGTTGGTTGAGCTTATTTAATTCTAAAGTAGGATCATTTAGATTATATATAATATAATGATTTGAACTTAAAATCAATTGATAATTTGTCTTTATGTGATCATGAAATCTTGGATGCTCTTTTAACCATTTCATTCCGCTTCCATATTTTGTATCAATAGCCACAAATGTCAGAGCTTTATGCTTTCTATAGCTCTCAAGTTGCTGAATAGCCTCTTCATCTGACTTCACCATGTTAAGTTGACATGTATTGCGATGTGCATAATAACCCAGCGTAGTACCAGTAGCAACATTTGGTTCCATGAGTATTATCCCATCGCTTTTATTGGTTTTTTCTTTTATAATTTTGGCTACTTCCATGGTATATGGCATTCGTAGGTTAGTGTCATACATATAAGAGAAGTATTTGTAATAGCCAACTCCATACCCGATTATTACAATCAACATTAAGGATATTACTAATTTATTGTATTTTATTCTCTCTAACAGTACAGAATTATTAATCAACCTTGTAGACGCATATCCAGTCAAAATGGCGGCCAAAGGCAGCAAGGGAAGATGATAGTAGATATGTCCACTAGTCGCCGTTGAAAGAATTAAAAAATAGCCAATAATAGTAGCTGCCCATGTATATAAAATAATTTTTTTATTTCTATTATTGATACTAAATAAACCTATGCCCATTCCAATAAACCCCAGAGGAGTGAGAAGTAAGAGAAATATGGAAGAACCAATAAAGAAATAGAAATCAAACTTAAACCAGTAATAGGTGATATGTTGCATATTACCTAATATTGATATCCAGGAGGCGCTATAAGGAGCATTTGTTCCTTGCGCATTAATATAGTTGGCGTATATTGCCCATGAAATAAATACTACAGGTGGCAAGGTAAAATAACACCAAAAACTCAGTCGTTTGAATACGTTCCACGAATAATTGATGAAGCATGTAACAAAAATAGGAGCTAACACCAAACCAGCTGGTGGTTTAGAGATACATCCCAATGTCACGCAAACAATGGAAAGAAAATATGCAAGTCTCTTTCCCTTCTCAATCCATTGATAAAAAAAATACATCGCTGCTATTGATAAAAACATCATAGAGGACTCAGGCATAAAAGCGCGACTAAAAAAGATATCCATCGGCGATAATGTGTATACAGCCAGTGTGACCAAAGCAGCATTAATAGGTAAAAAGTAGCGGGCTAATCCATATATCGTAAATAGTGCCCCAATAGAAAATGCCAAACTAACCAATCTACCTATTACATCATGCACTCCAAATATATTATACAGTAGAGCTGATATACCATGCATTAGTGGAAACTCAAAAATAATATAATTAGATTTATCACCCACGAAGTCTAATCGGGTCTTAAATATATTCATATTATCAGAATAAATGTTTTTAGCCATCATCGCTGTTTGTGTTTGCCTCAGTTGATGACTATCCAATAACGGCGCATTGATTCCATACAGACGCAATAAAATTCCTATTGTAATAATAAATATAAAAATCCATTGCTTACGGCCAGTCAAAATTTCTTTAGAGGTGTCAATATTATTCATAATATGTTTAATTTTTTTACGGTTTATCTAGTGCTTTATCGAAAAAAAGTTACTTTTGAGGTTTTAATAAAAAATTTTGGGTTTAGGCAGATATCATTCCTAGAAAAAATTAGTTATTTTAGATCTTACTGCATTAATAATTACATTTGATGGAGAAAAGTTCTCACACATATCATATCTGCATGCCCATTCCTGATTTACAATTGTTAGTACAGAGTCAACAATATCTTGAGGTTCAGTACCAGCAACAATATGTCCACCACTTTCAAGGGTTTCGTATCTCTCAGTAGTTTTTCTGATACTAACAACAGGTTTCTTGAAGAATAGTCCTTCCTCTGCTGTTGATCCAGAGTCCCCTATAAGACAATAAGCACTCATATTAAGTCTGTTAAAATCATAGAATCCAAGTGGTTTATGAACGATTACATCCTTTGGAACTATTACGTTGTCAATTTTACTTAGTGTACGCGGATGCATAAGATATATAACCTTCTTTTGAAGTTTTTTACAAATAAGTCCCAGACCATCAAGGATCTTTTGTAGTTCAACCATATCATCAACATTCTCTTTTCTATGAATAGTGGCGGTTAAGTATTCGTTTGGTTTTACATCGAAGTAGTTTAAAATATCACTAGATTCTATTTGAGGCAGGAAGTTTGTCATAGCTTCGTAAACAGGGTTGCCTGTGCAAACGATTTTGGAAGGATGAATTCCTTCCCTTAAAAGATTTTCCCTATGGTAATCATAGTATGGCAGTAGAAAGTCAGACATATGATCAATTAGAACTCTGTTCCTCTGCTCAGGCATTCTTTTGTCCCAAGCTCTTAGTCCTGCTTCCAGGTGAAATACCTTGATTCCTTGATTCGATGCAGGAAGAATAGACAAACCGCTGTATGTATCTCCTAGAATGAGAAGAGCATCTGGTTTAACTTTCTTAAATAATTCGTCTGACTTTTTTATAACATCTGATACTTCATTACCGTAGGAGGAAACATCTATATCCAGATTGTAATCGGGTTTTCTAAGCTCTAAGTCATTGAAAAAGAAATCCTTAAGTTCTGGAGTGAAGTTTTGTCCGGTATGGACAAAGATATGCTCAAAATTTGAGTTATCTAATTTTTTAATCGTTGACCATAATTTAATCATTTCAGGTCTTGTTCCACAGATTGTCATTACTTTCATTGCTATTTACTTCCTATTGTTAAAATTGTTTTTATAAAAATTTAAGTTCTGGCACTGGAACACACCATATACCTTTATACCAACTCTCTTTTTCCATAATAATATCAATATAATTCCAAGCAGGAACAAAAATATAATCAGGAGGATTTATTTTAAGAGCTTCAGGATATACTATAGGTGTATGGGTGCCTGGCATTAATCTCCCACTTCTTAGAGGAGATGAATCCACAATGAATTCAAGGTAATCCATATCGCAAGCATTTACCCACATTGTCGCTCTTCCAGCAGCGCCATAGCCCCATATTCTAGCATTTTTACTTAAGTTTTTTAGAGTTACTTTTGTAATTTCAATTTGACGATTTACACCAACTCCAAATTTTAACCAGGTTTCTTTACTAATAAGTTTCTGTTCATGTTCTTCAGCCATGAGTTTAAGAACACTCTCAGATGCTTCTTCATCGGGATTAACAGCAGCTATTATCCTTAAAGAACCAGCATGCATCGGAACTATTTCTGCATGAACTGTATGTAGACCATGGCGATTAAAGAGATTTTCAAGTGTTAATAAACAAAAGTAGTTTAAATGCTCATGGTACATGGAGTCCCATTGCCATGTATCGTTTAATGAACGAGCGTACATAACTTCCAGGCACAAATGACCGTTTTTATTTAACAAACTATGAGTCGCTTTAAGGATTTCACCTAGATCATCATTATGAGGAAAACAATTACTACCTGTGATGACATCAACCTCGCCCACTTCTGATTTTATTTGCTCTGCCGTTTCTTGATTAAAAAACCCTGTTTTTACATTTAATCCTTTTGCTCGTGCCATTTCTGTTATATTTTCTGAAATATCTATCCCTATTACAGTGACACCCATATCTTTAAGAGGGCTTAGCAGAATTCCGTCATTACAACCAAACTCAATAACAGTTTGTGGCTTAAGCTTATCAACGATCCACTTTCCATAATTTTCAAAATGTTCAACTAAGTAGGGAATTGTACTTGATGAAAAACAATAATTTGTGAACAAAACATCGGCTGGTACCACGTAAAGGGTTTGTACTAAGCCACATTCGTTACAAAAATGTATTGGCAGTGGATGTTTTTTTTCTTTCATTTTTGCATCTGCACTATCTGGCAAGAAGCCTCCTGCAAGAGGTTGCCTCCCTAGATCAAGTATTAGTTCCAAATCACTACTGCCACATACTCTACAAGTAGATCTCATTTAATCTTCTCCTGATATTTCCTCTGGAAATTTTGGTTTGATTCCAAAAAAACTGAGAATGGGATATCTCAGGTAATTCCAAAAAACTTTTGGAGTATATCGAAAACTTGAGTTTCCCTTTTCTCTTACTGTTAAAGTGTAGGGAACTTCCACGAAATTCTTTGTTACAGAACTTAGGTAGTAGATCTCTTCCATCAAAACAGAAAACCCACGCTGCTTTAACTGTAAGTACTTAAAATGATCAGATCGAATAGCACGAAATCCATTAGTAAAATCGCGAAGAGGAAGTCTCCATAAAATTTTGGCTATATTGTTACCCACCCATGAAATGGCCACACGATAAAACTCAACACCTTCAACCTTGCCTTCTTTAGCGTATCTAGAAGCTTTTATTAGAACGTACCCTTCACGCATCTTGGGGATAAAGCTGTTGATATATTGTGGATCTTGAGTAAGATCACAATCCATAAATAAAATATAGTCCTGGCCTAAGTCATAAGCTGTTTTTAGACCGGTAAAACAAGCGCCACCGTAACCTTGGTTTTTTTCATGCTCCACAACAACCAGCCGTGAAAACTTGTTTGCAAGTTGTTTAAGGATTTGACTTGAAGAATCAGTGCTACCATCATTAATAGCGATAATTTTTGTAGGTATATCAATGGTTTCTAGCATTTTATCAATGGAGGACACAGCTTGTTCGACCGCCATTTCTTCGTTGAAAACAGGGAGTCCAATTGCAAAACTGAGATTATAGTTCATATATTATTCACTTTTATACTTTTAAGTTCAAGAGCTTGATGGTTATCTGAAGAATGATGTTATTTATTTATAGTGTGGATATAAATTCCTATTGCTATCTATCCAATTTTTTAATTCAAGCAGCATCTCTTCATATTTTTTCACAGTAAATTTAAAATCAGATCTAGTATTTAGTAAGCTTTTATCCGTTTTATATTCCTCATTTTTAGTAATTTTTATATTTTCCTTTTGCCAGATTTTTTTGATAAGTTTTAGCAATTCCCATTTTGAAATCTTTTCTCTACATACGAAATGATAGATACCTGATACATCTTGCTTGATGAACTCATCAATACCTTTGGCCAACTCCAATGTCGTTACACCTGTCCAAAAAGCGTTAACAAACCCACCTACATCACTATCCTGATTAAGAAACCAATCTAACAAACCACTACCATTGGCTTTTAACTCCGGACCGATTATTGAAGTCCTAATAATTAGATTATTATCGTTATTAAATTCTCCCAGAATTTTAGTTCTGGCATAAACTGATTCACCATTCAGAAAGGATGTTTCGATATAATCACCTTTATTGCCAGAGAAAACACAGTCTGTACTAATATGTATTAACTTGTATTTTAATTCTTCTCCCATACGTGAAAGAATATTGGGAAATAGACTATTAACTTTGATAGCATTCTCGACACTATTTTCAGAATCATTTACTAGAATACCTGCACAGTTAATAACAATATCTGGTTTTTTTCTCCGTACGTATTCTTCAACTTCAATTTGATCGCAAACATCAACTGGATAATGTGAATCCAGTTTGTTATCCTGTATTGCCGAACCAATAACTTGGTATCTCTGAGTGTCGATTAAATAACTGGACACTATATGTCCTAACATTCCTCTCGAACCAAATATTAATATCTTTTTCATATTTTTATTTAAATACAACTATCTGAGTTCATACTTTTTTATTTCTATTGACCAACAACGATTTGTATAGCATTGAATTACATTTCTTTCAATGAATCTTGAATAACGTCCAAAGTTTTTAGCTTTTCAATAACTTCGTCAACATCTAACCTTCTGGTGTTGTGTGATGTATAGTCCTTTTCAACTGAAAGCCTGTTCTCTCCCTCAACAAAAAATTTATTATAGTTTAAATCTCTAACATCCGGTTTAATTCTTAAATAATCACCCATGCCCTCAGCTAAGGCAAGTTCTTCTCTATTAACAAGCGTTTCATATTTTTTTTCACCATGACGTGTTCCAATTATTTTAATTTCGTTTTTAGCATTAAATAATTGCTTTAAAGCTTGTGCAAGAACTCCAATAGTTGAGGCTGGAGATTTTTGGATAAAGATATCACCCTGTGTTGCGTTTTCATATGCAAAAAGCACAAGTTCGACAGCTTCGTCCAATGACATCAGAAACCTGGTCATTTCCGGATCAGTTATTGTAATCGGTTGCCCTGTTTTGATTTGTTTAACAAACAGAGGTATAACCGACCCACGCGATGCCATTACGTTTCCGTAGCGTGTAGCACATAACATACTAATATTGGGGTCAACACCTCTTGATCTGGCAACCATCACTTTCTCACTCAAAGCTTTTGACATTCCCATTACATTAATTGGATACACAGCTTTATCAGTACTAAGAACAATCACTTTTTTTACACAATTGGCAATAGCAGCATTAAGAACATTCTCAGTCCCAAGAATATTAGTTTTTACAGCCTCAATGGGATAAAACTCACAAGAAGGTACTTGTTTAAGAGCAGCAGCATGAAATACGTAGTCAACATTATTCAGGGCTTTATTGATACTATCATAATCCCTGACATCACCAATATAATATTTTACTTTTTCATTCCGTAGCTTATAACGCATGTCATCCTGTTTTTTTTCGTCACGGCTGAAAATCCTAATCTCTCTTATTCCTGTTTCAAGGAAACGGCTTAAAACTGCATTACCAAAGGATCCTGTTCCACCAGTAATCAACAACACTTTATCATTAAACATAAATTGCCTTTTTATATTAATAAATTATTATAATAGATTAAAACATCTAATACATTACTGAATAAATTCATTATGTATTTTCTGATACTTTAGAGCTGAAGCATTCCATGTATAATGTTTTTTGCAGAATTGTTTCAGGTTCTTACCTTTTTCAACTAATTTATCTGTATCCACAAAAAGCGCTTCCATGCCAGCTTTCACACCTTCAATAGTTGCAGTTACAACTACTCCCCCATCTACATTTTCAATCTCGTCAAAACCACACTGATCTGTTATCACTACCGGTGTCCCAGTTATTCCAGCTTCTAAAACTACTATTGACATTGCTTCCTGCCTTGAAGGGATAACTACGAAATCAGCAGCATGATATGCCATTGATTTTTCTATTCCACCGACATACCCGGTAAATATTACATCATCTAAACTATTTGAATCCTTAACCTTATTCTTCATTGCATTCAACATTCCTTCATCAGGTCCAATCATTAACAGCTGATAATCCTTTAGCTTTTCTTTTAAATCAATAAATGCACTTAAAAGGATATCCGGACCTTTTATATGATTTAGCCGTCCAAGAAATAATATAATTTTTTTTGTGATATTAAATTTTTTCTTAAATATATTATTATCGTCATATTTATAATCTTCAATGTTAATACCATTTGGTATTGAAATAATTTGATTATTAGATACTCCGTAAGAATAAAAATCAGACCGTTCTTTTTCTGTAATGGCAATGCATTTACTTGCATTCCTAATTATTTTATTCCCAATTATCAAATTATAAAAATTTTTCAATAACTTTGATCTCCCATAAATTTGAAGTGCGCCAGCAGGGCATGCGCTATATGGTTTTTTGTATTTCTGGATGTAATAAAATACAATAGCATTTATTAAAGTCCAATGTCCCATCAAATGAATGAAATCAGAATCTTTGACAGCTTTTTTTATAATCTTTAAACTAAAACTTGGTATATAAAATCTCTTGTTAATACATTTAAGCAATATCAAACTTATATTTTTTAATTTTTCTTTTACCTCATTTGTAATTCCAATATCTAATGCTAATATACGACAATCACAATCTATATTGCTAAGTGCTTTACTGATTTGAACTGTTCGTTCAGCTGTACCACCACCTCGCATTTCATCTATTGACATAGTTACATTTAATATTTTCATTTTGTATCTTTATGCATACTGTCCCGGAATCTTCTCACTGTCTCGCTTAAGCCAATTTTATAATTAAAACCATGTGATAGAATCTTTTTTGAAGAGTACTTTACATCGCCCATATTACCATGCCCACGTAAAATTTTTCTTAAAACATATGGAATGATAATCGGTAGATGCACTTGTATAGGTGTTTCTTTAGTTGTAAGCTTTTTTTCATATGAATCATATAAGAACCTTAGCCCAGAAAAAGTATTGAGATAGTCTTCGTCATACCCTACAAAAAAGCATTCTGGTTCTCCAAATTCTTTCTCAATAAAATATAGCGCTGCATTGACTACATCCTCTGCATGCACCACATGTGCGCACTCGCCGCCTCGTAAAAATAATTTAGCTTTAGCCGGCAAACTGTTTGAATTTAAAAATTGCATAACGCCATGGTTATTTTCATCTACAACATTTGTAGGACGCAAAGCAACAACTTGGCACCCTTCAATCCCTGAAAGAACAATACGTTCAGCTTCGAACTTACTCTTTTCATATAAATTCTGTGGAATGCACTTTATTTTTTCATTTACTTCTTTTTGCTCTACTTTGCCAACAACTCCAGCACTGCTTAAAAAACAAAAATATTTAATTGTTTTGTTTTTTGCAGCTTCAACTATAGTTTTTGTCCCACTAACATTAATATCTATCATTTTATTTTGATCATTTAATTCAGCTGCAAAATGGAAAAGATATTGTGCGCCTGTCAGGAATTCTTCAATTAATTCTTTATTTCCTATATCACCCTGATATATCAACAAATCTTTATCATCAATATTATTTCTATGCCGTAGAACTCTTACTTGGAAATCTTGTTCTTTTAATTTTTCAACAAGCCTGCGTCCGATTCGACCTGAAGCGCCTGTCACGCATGCAATTTTTTCTCCACACATTGTATTGTTGGTTTTTTTATTTTCTAAACTTGGCAAAGGTTGCCTTTAGCAGGTTAATTAATAAAGAACGCGCCATATAATACAGATTCTCAATCATGGATATGTACTCTTTACGAACAAGATAATTCTCTTTTGCTATTAAAAAAATATTTCTGGTTTCTGTAGATAACCCACCAAACCGCATATTAGTTAGTATATCCTTACAAAAATAAAATTTCACAATAGAAGAGTAATACGCCTGACAAACAAAATTATAGTCTGCAGAAATTATGAATCTTTCATCAAACATACCAACAGTCTGATATGTTTGTGCAGAAACAAATGTTGCAGGATGGTTAATAGGCATTGTTTTTTTTATATATTTATCAATATCACTTTCTTCCCGGATTATCTCATAACCTACTTTCCCCCTGGCATTAATGCATCGCAATCCACCGCTGATAATAACATTATCTCTCTCTTCCAACGCCAGATATTTTTTTACAACGAGTTCCACAGCAATTTCAGAATACCAGTCGTCGCAGTTTATAATACCGATCAATTCTCCATTTGAAAGCTGTATGCCTTTATTCATAGCATGATATATGCCATTATCATTTTCACTTACAAAATAATCAATTTTATCAGAATATTTTTGAATAATACCTAATGAATCATCAGTACTACCTCCATCAATAATAATATATTCAATGTTTGGGTAGGTTTGTGAAAGGACGCTCTGTATAGTTTGTTCAAGGTATTTTTCACCATTATATAAAACAGTTATAACAGAAATGAGCGGAAATTCTTTATTTTTATTTAAACACCCTGCCAATTCAAATGTTTTGTTTGTATCTCGAATTTCCCTTAAACTAAGAGGTCCTTTATATAATCCTTGAGATCTTAATCCACCTTCGAGTCTTTCCACTTTTTTTCATCCTCAATCATCATTTTCACGACATCTTTCATGTGATACTTAGCATGCCAACCTAATTTCGCCATAGCCTTCTGAGGATTACCTCTGCCAATTGCTATATCGGTCGGGCGATACAAACTTTTATCAATAGTAACATGCTGCTTCCAATTCAATCCTAATGTTGAAAAAGCAGATGCAATAAAATCTTCGAGTTTATTTGTTTGGCCTGTTGCAATAATATAGTCATCAGCTTTATCTTGTTGCAACATCAACCACATGCCCTCAACATATTCAGGAGCCCATCCCCAATCCCGCATTATATCGATATTCCCAAGATGTAGTTTTTCATTACTACCGTTTGCAATTCTGCAAGCTGATAAAATAATCTTTCTTGTTACAAAACGTTCCGGTCGCAATGGCGATTCATGATTAAATAAAATACCAGTACACGCAAAAATATCATAAGCCTCTCTATAATTGGCAACAGTCCAGTACGCAGATGCCTTTGCCACTGCATATGGGCTTCTAGGTTGAAAAGGAGTGTTTTCATCTGCCGCAGTATCACCTGTATCACCTAAACATTCACTTGACCCTGCATTATAAAACTTGATTGATCTTCCGGTAAACCTTATGGCTTCAAGAAAATTCAATGTTCCAATAGTAATACTCTCCATGGTTTCAACAGGCTGTTCAAAAGACAGACCAACTGAACTCTGGCCGGCTAAATTATAGATCTCATCAGGCTGAATTCTATTTAGCGCCTGCAAAACACTCCGAAAATCGTTTAGAGCAAGCGATAACACTTCAACATCATTGTTAATACCGAGTTTTTTTAAATTTCTAAAAGAAGACGCTTGTGCATCACGTGATGTTCCGTATACATCATATCCATTTTTCAATAAAAATTTAGCCAGGTAGCTTCCATCCTGACCTGAAACCCCACATACAAGTGCTTTCATAATAATATCCTAAATGAAAATAAATTAGTCTTGGAATGGATCCAATTACAACAATGAAGAATAAATACTTTTTGTTTTAATAGCACATTTTTCCCAGGAGAACTCTTCAATCCTCTTTAAACCTAAGGGAATCAAATGGTTTCTTTTATGATCAGAATAAACTACGTTTTCAATCGCATCCATAATATTCTCAACTGAATATGGATCAAAATATTCTGCAGCATCTCCTGCAACTTCAGGGATTGAACTTATATTACTACAGATAACCGGGCAGCTAAATGACATAGCTTCAAGAAGAGGGATCCCGAAACCTTCATAAAGTGAAGGATACACAAAAGCAGAAGCGTGAAAATAAAATTTTGCAAGCAAAGTATCATCACCTGAACAATACAGAATTCTATCTTTAGAAATGCCTAAGTGATTTATATAATCTAACTCTTCAGAGATGAAATCACCCCCACCAAAACAAACCAAACAAAAATCTTTTTTTAAGCGATTTGAATCTGCATATGCATTTAATAAACGTTCAAAATTTTTATAACCGCCTCGTTTTCCCACATATAAAAGATATGGATGTTGTATAATTTTCTCCATTTTTTTCGATGCAGGGATAGAAAGAGAATAGCCCAAATGTACAACTGATACTTTCTGAGGATCAACATCTATAATTTCCAGAAGATCTTTTCTGGTATTCTCTGAAATACAGATAATATGATCCGCCTGTGCCACAGCATCCCTTTTCAAATCGGTTATATCATTTTTATTTACAGCATCACTACATTTTTCATCAATCATATCAAAAACAGTGAGAACTGTTTTTGTTTTTGAAAATTTATATTTCTTTTTAACATAATATGTTGCATGAATGATATCAGGCTGGTTAGCACTTAACAAAATCTTAGAACTTATATTATTGAAGGCATTTAAAATCCTACTGGTTCTTCGATATGGATGAATATGCTTACCAAGAACATTTATCCCTGATTGTCTCTTAATATATTCATTAATATATAGTGGAGCACAAATTTTAATATCACAATTTTGATTATTCGATAAATTTAAAGCCAACTCAAAATAGTATCGGGATATCCCACCATACATTTGTAATGAAAAAATCTGGTGGTCATAAACAATTTTCATATTTTTAAAGTTCCTTTATAAATCATTTTGCTTTAAAAACAATTTCTGTTTAATGTTTTTCAAAGAAAAATTTGTAAAAGGAACAAATGCTAAACCCAAAACAATATAAAAAACGATCCCGCAAACATAATAAATAATTGAAAAAGCAACTGCATCTGTTTTAGAAATATTAAAAATCGACAATGCTAATATACAAGCAAACTGAAAGTTGCCCAAAAAACCAGGAGCTGTAGGAACGCTCACACCAATCGCTATTATGGCAAGAACTATAAAAGCACTTTCTACTGAAAGATGCAATCCTTGAAAACAATACAGGCTATAAATGGCCAGTGCAGCAGAAGTCCACATTAGGATTGTTAAAACGATAACAAATAAGACCTTCTTTAATTCTGAAATAATTTTGAATCCTTGTATAAAGGTCTCAAAAGCGTTTTGTATTCTTTTATATACCCTTTCTGAAAATATTTTACCCAGTATTTTAAGCAATGGATTAAGCAATCTATTTCTAAATTTAATATTTAGATAACAAATCACTCCTATACAGCTTAATAACAGGCATGAAATTAAAAAATTATATCCAGCGCTAATTAACCATTCTGGTATATCTAAAGTAATAAAAATATAAATAATAATACTAAATATAAATACTAAATCAATAATTTTCTCAACAAATACTGTTGCGAATGCTGAACTCAATGGAATTGAATTTGAATTACTTATAAGATATGGTTTTACAAACTCACCAATTCTCAAAGGAAACAATATAACCGCCATATTTGAAACACAGGTAATTGGGAAAAGGCATTTTTGGCTTACCTGTTCTATAGGAGATAAAATAATTCCCCATCGAATAGATTTTATAAATAAAACTAAAATAAAAAAAAATAGCGCATAAAGAAGGTAGAGGAGATCTACGTTTGCAAAACTATTCTTAATATCACTATATTCAATCCCTCTAAAAGATAAATACAAGAAAAAAGCACTGGCTATCACTCCAAAATATATTTTTTTCATTTCAATGCCTATTTTCGATAACTCTTTATTTCCGAAAAAAAATTATAACCTTCATTGTTTAAATTTCATTTTTCAGGTGATTCAAGAGGTTCACTCTTCGGTTCAGCTAACACTTCTATAGTATCATCAATAAAAGGTTTTATTTTATGTAACAAGCTTTTATATTGCATCCTTAATTTCTGTTGATCCTCATCTGTTAAATTTGCAAATTTAGTATTCACTTTAGTCGCAAAAGCATAGGTTGAAGTCGCCACTCTTCGTGGTATATTGCTAACAAGAGAATTAGCTAATGGGAGGGTGCCTATAAATATTATCCCGACCAAACTTGTACAGACAAAGAAGACAAGAAACATTTTAATACAAAAAAGCATAAGTTCTGAAAATGAACCCTTTCTAATTACTTTAGGGTTTGGCTCGTTAATATTATTCCCAGCTTTGGCATTAATCATATCTGAAAAAAATAATTTCTTTTCTTCTTCCAACTTTTTATACCCATTATTAAGATCTTTCGATTCAACAATTAGACTTAACTCAGGAATTAGAAGATAGTATAATTGATTTTGCTCACGGATAATAATGTCATAATTCAATTGTGTATAATAAGATAAATCCTTTTTCGTATCCATACCTGTTCTCCTCATTATGTAAAATAAAAACTTGTTAGTTTAGTTATCTAAGAATATAAGCGTGACATTTTTCTTCTCTATTTTATAAGATTGCAATGGCACATTTGATCTTTTAATAATATCATCAGCCATCTCACAAGGTGCTGCAAAGGCGACATCGCCATACAATTCAATTATTTCACGAATATGTCCAGTTCTGGCATTCTGCCTATTTATATCAGTTTGTACTCTATGATTTTGATTAACAGTCATTCCACTATAAATACCACTAATGGGTATCATAGAATGGAATCCTAACGAGTAACAAGTTTTTAACCATTCGTCATCACTCCTTATAGGATGAGCAAATATTAAACCTTTTTTATCTTTCAAAATTTTATGTATCTTTATCCCTTCCTCTTTTTCAAACACATCAATTATTTCATTTCCAAAAACGACTTTGCTTTCTTTTAGATATCCACGGATTTCAAAAACATGAAAAACTGATAAGAGGACGATTGTTGTTATGATTATTGCTTTTTTAATTGTGTTAGTTCTGCACATATAATTTGAAACAATTTTTGAAAATAAAATCAAACTACCAAAAGTACAAAACAGCATAAAAGGGATTGCAAGACGTCCAAGTCCTCTGGCCAGCATGAATTTATTCCAGAGCTCAGCCAAAAACAATGTTGGAGTTCCAATATTATTAAAGCGATTTCCTCCAAAGTGAATAATATATCCCCAACTGAAAACAAATAATGCAAAAGTACTGATACCAACAATAAATGACAATGAGAAGGGATCATTAAATCCAAAGAGCTTATTCGAAATATTCATCTTCAATTTAACTATAAACAATTTTCTATTTTTAATTAAAAAAATAAATCCCAATATAGATAAAAAAACTATAATTCCAAGAGTTGTTGTTCCAATATAGGTAAATCCCTCATACTGACCATCTTGCAATTTATCTGCAGTTAAAGGGAATCCCAATTTTGTAAGATACGCACTTGGGCCACAAATTTTATATTCAGGGGCACCTACAATGTTATCTCTAGGTGGTATGATCAACGTTAAAACATCTGCTACATGGAAACCTCCGCCATATCCACCTCCATATCCCCAACCTACTTCATTTCTATGAGTTAAAGTCGTTTGTGAAGGCACAGTCAAATCGCCTTGCTTGCCTAATAAAGATATTAAGCCAAACAATAGAGAAGTGCCTATTACTAATGAAATCAAATAACCATAGAAGCGTTTACGATTTACTATGTTTCGGTTTATCAGATAATTAATAAATATAAGAGGTAAGCTTACAATCGACATAAAGAAAATACCGAATAGGACATAATAATCAAAAAACGCTAACAATGGTAAAAAAAAAGCCATCAATACAAATGATTTAATACTGGGATATTTGTATATACGAATGTAACAATAGGCAAAAGCAGTATATAAAGGAATATAAGCCATTAAAAAGGTTACTCCATAATAATTCGAACTTCTATAGAGTATTGGGAATGAAAGAGCAACCAGTGTTACACCCAGCAATTTAAGACTGAATGATTTTATATTATAAAGATCCAAAATCATACAAGTAAAAAAAGCTGCAAAAAAAACAAATACTATCTCTGCAAAAACAAAATAGTAAAATTCTGAAAATGGAGAATATATTCTCGAAAGTCCTTTAAATAGCAGAGCAAATAATGGAAGCGGGCCTCTTGTAATGCTGGCATCCTCAAAAGGAAATGTAAATCCCTTTATTGTACCTATAGGGAGAGAAAAAGGCTCTTTTGCCCATATTAAAAAGCGAGCAAAGATATCAAGTTGATCACTATTGGCAGCCAAAGGCATATAACCAGAAAAAGGTAAGCAATTCTTCCATCTAATTGAAAAAATAATGGTAACCAAAAGTGCACAAAAAATTGTTTGAATATAATATTTATTTTCTCTTATAAAATGATTATTGAATTTCATTTCTTTATTCTGCCTTGCATTCTATAATTAATTAAAAATTCGGTTTAAAATTTCCAGAACAGGATTTCTTCAAACAATTGGAACAAGCATGCTAATCCTGCTCTATAATGATTAATGCGGGAAGTCGGCAGCATACCTCTTCCATGCTCTTCATCAATACGTATGGGTTCATCAGAGGGTATTTCAGAAATCTTTAGTTTTGCTTTTGCTGCTCTTATTGACATTAGAGGTTCCCAGCTGACATATCGACCTATATATTTCTCATATACATTACTTCTTTCAATATTCAATTTCAATTTATTGGGGACTTCTCTTCGATAAGCTCGAAACATTACCATTGCATCTGTATATCGATACCCGAACAATGATATTAAAAATGAAAAGGTTGCATTTGCTATCCCAGTAATAAAGGTATCATCGTAACTCTTTGCGTTTCCCTTATATCTTGATGCTATAACCATATCATATCCTTTTTTGATTTCATCTACCAAAAAAGGAATAGACTCTACAACAGAATTCCCATCTGGGCTAAAAGTAATGATAATGTTTTCTTTTAGGTATTCTTGACATTCAATATATGCCATTCTGACTCCAGGTCTCTTTTGTATAACCACATCATATCCAGCATTTTTTGCATATTCTATGGTACCATCAACGGACCCTCCATCTAAAATTATTATGCGATCATACCATTCTGATTTTATCTTTGATGCTATCTCTTTTAATCCTTGCAACTCGTTCAACGTTGGAATAACAATACAAACCTTCATCATTTAAATACCACCTGTCATAGATAAAAAAATATTCTTTAGAATGTTTACTCTTACAAGTTCTCTAGCACAAATCTGAGAAAGAGTATGGATATTAGTTGTATTAATTTCAAAAATATCGTCTACTTTTTCTATACTATTTGCATGGTCAAACATCTCCAGTATTTCCTCCCACTTAAAAAAATCTCTTTTGTTTTGCGTAATTTGTATTACCTCACTTCGATTATTTAATAGTAGTTCCCACAGTAGGTAAAAGAATGTTAATTCATCTAGCAAAATTGTATTCTTGTTCTCGGAAACAAATTGAAATGTGCTCTTTGAAAAAGGTTGAGGTAAAACCATGATTTTATTTTCTTTTCTTATAGGAGGTTCTGATAGACACTTGCCAGTTGCTCCCTTTAGTTTTCTAAGGATACTTACCAGTTCATCTTCTTCACCGATCATGTTGCATTGATCCAAAGAAAACTGTCTAAAACTAATAACTTTTTGACCAATTTTTTTCCAAGAGTAATAGCATTGTTCTAAAAACTCACCCTCAGTGACTGAACAACCCTTTTTGCCACCAATAATTCTACCAATATGCTCAGTTTCCACCAGCGCATTAAGGTTGAGAATAGCATCAACACAGACCTTAACACCCAAATGTGCAAAGCCTCCTCTGTGAACAGGATCATAATCGTGTATAGCAATAACCCCTCCCTCTTTTACATGAGGAAACCACAACAAAAAATCATGAAAAATATTTTCTAAAGTATGACTACCATCAATAAATAAAAAATCGATTTTATTATCAAAAGACATTCCCCATTCTTTAGCCCCTTCAACAGATGATTTTGCATGGAAAACAATACAGTCTATTCCACGCAGGTTGTTGTGGGCTTCTTTCGAAGGAGAGATGTCATAAGTATGAATAGTCATCTCTTGAGCATTTGTAGAGGTGGCCAAAATATAAGCAGAGCCTCCTTGAGCAGTTCCAATTTCTACAGCGATAGAATTATCTTGTAATTGAGCGGATTGTTCACGTAAATATTGTTCTTCTTCAATCCACAATTGAGAGAATTTTACTTTTTCCATTTTCTTATAGTTAGCCTCTTAGTGCGTTAATAAACGGTTTAATTAATGCCTTGAATCCAAAACGTTTCAAAACTGGTACAATTCTCCATGGAACTAAATAAATTCGTATCAAACCTTTTTTCTGGAGATGGCGCATTTTTTCAGGTGTAATCCCATTTACTGTCATAACCGCTGAATTATAGCGCTGATATTTTGAAAAATCTTGTGTTTCAAGTTTAAGCCCATGTTGTTGATTTAATGCCATTTCATACATCTCTGATCCAGGGTAAGGAATAGCAATTCCAAAAGTTGCATGTTTAATTGTTCGAGAATTCCGAATAAATTTTATTGTTTTTTCTATGCTTTCATAAGTATCCCCGGGGAGACCTAACATAACAGAATTGATAGTTTCAATACCGTATTTATTAGTCAGTTTGTTTGCTTTTTCGTAGCTTTCAATAGGTACTTCCTTTTTGATAATATCCCTAACTTTCAGATCTGCACTTTCAAACCCAAAAGATATTCTTATCAAACCACATTTGGCCATTCTGGCAATCAGTTCCTCATCTACTAAGTTTGCACGAGTACCACCTTCCCAAGTAAACTGTAGCCCTCTCTTTTCAATCTCATCGCACAATTCTATAATATATCGCCTATTTAACGTTAGAGTATCATCGAGAAAGTAAAAATGATTGATCTTGTGATCCTTCAATATATGTTCTATTTCAGTTATAAGATTTTGAAGGGTTCTTCTTCTCACCTTTTTCCCATAAATAGAAGTACTACAAAAAACACATTTAAAAGGACATCCTCTTGATGCCATAATCGAAGTATATACTTTTCTCCCTTTCATAGTTCCGACACAATATTTGTCCTTCTTCAATAAATGTCTTGCCGGGAAGGGTATTTCGTCAAGATCAACTATCTGTGGATTTTCACCTGAAAAAAAAACTTCTTTATTCTTTCTGTAAAGGATTCCAAGAACCTCACTCATATCACCATCATTTTCAAGGGTAGACAGAAAATTTCCAAAGGTCCCTTCACACTGACCAATAACAAAATAATCAAAGCAGTCATGAAAAATTTCTTCTCGGAAATGCGTAATATGGGGCCCTCCAGCTACAATGGGAACATATGGCATAGCCTTTTTAAATTCTTTAGCATGCTCAACAGCAAAATGAAACATTGGGGTTGTTGAAGTTAATCCAATTAAATCTGGAGAAAAACCTTTAGTTCGACTGATTATCTCTTGAATGTTTAATTGTTCAGCTTCTCCATCAATCAATTGCACAGTATGACCATTTTTTTCTGCAATAGCTGCTAAATATGCAAGATTCAGTGGAGGAAAAGTAGACGCTCCTCTGGCGACTTTAGCCATCTCACCAAATACGCCTGTCCATGAAGGAAAGATCAACGATAATCGCATGTAAAACTCCTTAAATTATTCTCTAACTTATATATTTCATTTTGAATTCATGTCTGTACTATATACAGGCAAGTAATTTGGGCATTATAATTCTTAATTTAATTTTAAGCAGTACAGTTATAAAGATGCTAATAGGGTTTAGAATATTTTCGTTCTAGCTTATTGGATACCATCTCAACAATATGCTGTACAGTATTTTCTCCAAATTTATTATTGATCATATTCAGATATTTTGGATTTGTGTGATACATGTTAAAGGCATAATCTCTATATGCAAGTATTTGTTCACCTGAAAGATATTTTGTCGGTAATGGTCGCAATTCAGCAGAGTATTGAGAATATTCATCCCACGACAAAGGTAGTGGCATCTGTTCTCTTATTGCAATATTATAAAGCTCTGAGCCAGGATAAGCCATTGCACAATATATGTTTGACCATTCCGCATTGATATCAAGCATTAATTTAAGAGTTTCATTCATAGAGTCATAGTCATCTTCTGGTAATCCAAAAATATAATTAGCACAAATGTGCATCCCCACTTTATAAGTCATTTCTACTGCTTGATTTACTTTTTCAAATTTATATCCTTTGGACACATCTCTTATCACACGTTTATTCCCTGATTCAATTCCATAGGATACCCAATTAATTCCAGCTTTCTTCATTATAGAAAGCATCTTTTCATTAACGGTATCTACCCTGGCATATGCCCACATATTAAGATCATATTTTCGTTCAACTATCTTTTCACATAATGCTACTACTCGTTTCTCATTTAAAGCAAACATTTCATCCATTATTTTTATATTTCGAATTCCATGTTCATTTACAAGATAATCAATTTCAGAAATAACATTCTCTATACTACGATACCTGATTATATTTTTCCCAAAAAGAGCATTGATACAACAAAAATTGCAATGGAAAGGGCATCCTAAGCTAGTATATATAATAGCATAGGGTTGACGTTTGTTTATATCATCAAAACAATGCCAATTATGAGCGCGATATTTTTGCATCGGAAGCATGTCCCAGGCTGGCATTGGTAGTTCATCAAGGTTTTTAAGTAATGAAGGATATTCACCTTTAACAACTTGTCCATCTTTTTTGTACCATAATCCAGGAATATTTTTTACTTCTGTTTTGTTCTTTAAAGATTCAATCAGGGGAGGTAGTGTATAAAAGCCTTCTCCTTGACAAACAAAATCAGCAAATTCTTCCAATACTGTTTGTTCAGGTAATGCACTGACATGAAGTCCAGCCATCACAGTTATAATAGAAGGAGCAATCTCTTTTACCTGAGATATGATTTGGCTGGCACCTGTCATATTCATTGTTGAAGCAGATGGGTTGCTACCTGAAACTAATATAACAAATAAAATGGGGTTAATCTCTTTAATCTTTTCAGCTGTTTCATTATATCCCCACTCTTCAACTTCAGCATCATACAATACAACAGAAAAACCAAGATCACGCAAATATGAGGCGAGTATTGCTCCCCATAGAGGAGGCTCGATTCCGGTTAATTGGAAATCACTTAATTTACCATATAGTTGTTTTTGACTACCTGGCTTAACTAAAACAATATCAGTATTTATCATTTGATAGACTCTCACATATTTTATTTAATAATTTATACATTAATAATAATTATATCTTTTTAATTCCATTCACAAGATTGCATAGTGATAATATCTTATCTTGTTCAAGGCTTGGAAAATTACCAATATAATAACCATAAAAATGTACATGCTCGATTTCAGGGTATTGTTCCCACTCTTTATCTTCAACAAATTCTTGCAAATATGGTTGCCGCATCTGGTTTCCACCTCCTGAACTCCCCCTCCGAAATTCAACCTTAGCTTTACGCATAGTATCTTCTAACTTATCACGAAATTCAGGATCAGGTTTTCTTAAAATCAGATTAAATGCGTAATTACAATTTCCTTCAATTTCAAAATCTGTTCTGTATAAATCTGGATCTAAATTTTCTAAAAAAAGCTTGAAATTTTCTATACGTTTTTCATTATTTTCATCAAGGCGCTTGAGCTGATTCAGCCCTAGAACAGCTCCAATTTCTGTATTCCGTACATTATAGGCAGGAAAGGCAAAAATAAAATCAGGAGATAGTTCCGGATTTTCCAATGCATATTGATCTTTCAAATCTTCAGATGTTACCTCTCTTGTCATACCATGGGACCTGAACATGCGAATTGTTTGATAGATATCTTCATTATTAGTACAGACCATACCACCCTCAATAGTGCTTAGATGATGAGCATAATAGAATGAAAAGTTTGAAATAAGCCCAAATGACCCAAGTTTTTTATCTCTGAATGTTGCGCCATGTGATTCACAAACATCTTCAATCAAAGGTATATTATGTTCTTCAAGGTAAGACAATAAATTATCTGTCAAGCCATTAAACCCTTGAACATATGTAATAAACACTCCTTTGGTGTTATCTGTAATTTTTGAAATTACCTGGTTATCATCCATTGCAAGTGTTCTTGGGTTTATGTCTACAAATACTGGCTTATAACCATTTTGTATTACAGAGGCAATGTCAGATACCCAGGTTAATGTAGGAACAATGATCTCACCATCGCCCTTTAATTTTTTAAGTGCGGCCATAGTGATAAGGTTAGCAGAGGCTCCAGAGTTAACAAAAACACTGTATTTAACACCAAGCCATTTTGACCATTCTTGTTCAAAGGCAGAAACATTGCTTCCCTGAGTCAACCGTGGCGTATCTTTTAAAAAATCAATAAGGACATTCATGTCTTCTGTGGTGAGATTGTTGTCCATTAAAGGCAGGTTTAATTCCATATGATGTATTTCCTATATATGATAATTAATAATTTTTAATAGAACTGATTATGTCTTTAATACTAAATCCATGGCATTCTGATAAAAATTCTCTGCTCCCTTGCTGGAAAAGATAGCTATCAGAGAAGCCAAAGCTTTTCAAAGTAAAATCAGCTTGATAATGTATTTTCAAATTCGCAATAATGCTATCAAGCCCTCCTTTACCTATAAATCCTTCTTCAATTGTAATAACCACTTTGTACTTTGATAAAATTTTTAAAAGATATTCTTTATCAAAATATTTTAACATAAAGAGATCTATCAAACCTGTCTTGATACTGTCTTTAGATAGTTCATCAATAATTTTTAAGCTCTTATGTGTTGTAATGCCGGTGGAAATAATACAAACATCTTTCCCCTTATTTAATTCAACAAAACCGGTTTCCCAATCAAACTGTTCAGACTCTTCATAGATATTAGGCATAGCTTTACTGTCAAGCCTTATGTATTTAGGGCTTTTAAATCGTATTGAGTGCTTTACAAAGCTATATGCCATTACCCAGTCACTGGGTGAAAATAAAGACATATTTGGGAGTGTCCGTATAATTGATATGTCTTCGAGACAATGATGACTTGGACCAGACATATCATAACTTACACCGACACCAACACCTAAAAGATTGACATTAAGTTCCTTATGATCACCTAACAAAGCCAAATTATTTCGGATCTGTTCATAAGCCCGCATGCTTAAAAATGCAGCAATCGCAAATGCATATACTGTAAAACCCTCCAATGCAAGTCCAGTACTGACGTTAATAAGATTTTGTTCGGCAATCCCCACATTTATAAATCTATCGGCATATTTTTGGCGTAGCTTATCCAATGCAGGAGCACCCATATCTGCTGTAAGAAAAAAAATGCTTTTATTCTCTTCCATTCTATTTGAAATTTCTTCAATTATGGTGTCTCTCATGGTTTTAACTTGTTTATTCTTCATTCCCAGTCCTTTAAAATTTCATCTATCTCAGATGGGTTTAAACTCATAACATGGCTAAGAGACTTATCTTCCAACGCAACTACGCCCTTACCTTTAACAGTCTCAGCTATAACAACATGAGGCTTACCACAATTATTTCTCATTGTCATCAATGCATTATGTAGATCTTTAACATCGTGACCATCAGCTTTAATTGCTTCCCAGTTAAACGATTCAAATTTATCTGTAAAAGAAGTATTAGTTATTATATCTTTTTGATGTCCTAACATCGATATCTTATTATCATCAATAATAAGAATTAAATTATCAAGCTTATGATAAGAAGCAAACATTATTGCTTCCCACATTGACCCCTCATTAAACTCTCCATCGCCAGCCACAACAAAAACTTTTTGTGAAATATTTTTACGTTTTAAAGCAAGAGCAATTCCACAAGCAACTCCAAGCCCATGTCCCAATGAACCATTGGTAGTTTCAAAACCTGGAATCAAACTATCTGGGATTGCACCTAAAATCGACTTTTGACTACCAGCTTCCTGCAATTCATTCTCATCAAAATATCCTATTTCAGCAAGAATAGGATATATACAAAACGAACCATGACCTTTACTGATTATTAATCTATCTCTATCTTCCCAGGTTGGGTTTTCAGAATAGCTTAATACTTGCCCATAATATAATACAACAAATATTTCAATCGCTGATAGAGTAGAAGCAATCCTTGTCTCACTTGCTATCTTATGAAGCTTGAGCGCCTCTTTTCTCAAATCCTGAGCCTTCTTTTTCATAAAATCGAATTGGGACATTTTATAATTTTCCAATAATTATTCTTCCATTTTCAAAAATACTATTAAAGTTATTCATCTCTCATCCACAAGCTTGTTCTTTGAACAATTTATAAACTCTTTTATCCCTATCCTTTTCAAGAATACTATAATTTTCATTATTTGCCTGGTAAAAAAGAATCTGGCTACCACGGGATTCGAACGAAAATGGTACATAAATCTGCTTAGATAAAACTTTCCGAACACGTTGCTGCTCAGAAGGCGGTACAAAAAGAAGCAGGAACCCTCCCCCCCCGGCACCTGTAATTTTTCCTCCAAGTGCTCCATTGTCCAAAGCTCTTTTATAAAGATCATCAATATCAATATTAGAGACAGAATTACTTAAATCTCTTTTAAGCATCCATGATTCATGAAGGAGTTTACCAAACTCACAAATGTCAGATTTGTTACCTAATATTTCTAACCCAATATCAACAAGACCACCTAATTCAGTTAGTAGTTCTGTCTTAGATTCTATATCATCCACATAACTTTTTGCTACATCTGATGCTGTCCCTTTACGGTTAATTCCTGTATAAAAAAGCATCAAATGAGAATCTAATTCATCTAATCTCTGTTTTGACAGTGTTAAAGGGTTAACTTTAATTTCTCCATTTTTTAAAAATTCAATATGATTCAACCCACCATGAGCCGCACATGCCTGATCTTGTGATCCAACTATTTCCTTAATCATATCCTGTTCTACATGAATACAATCTCTGGTAAGCTGCCTTTTTGAAACCATTTCTCCTTTAAATGCATATAATGCATGTAACAAACCAACATTAAAAGAAGAACTTGATCCCATTCCGCTTCTTGCTGGGAGATCTCCATCATAATGTATTTCAAGCCCGCAATCTAAATTTAAAAACCGAAGTGTTTCTCGCACTGCTGGATGATCAATCTCTTCGTAACTATTGCATAATTCAATTTTACTATATACTACACGAATTCTATGCTCAAAAAAAGGTGGTAACGCTCGACATGTAATATAACAATATTTGTTAATAGAAGTACTTATGGTACTTCCCCCATGTTTCAGGTACCATGAAGGATAATCTGTTCCCCCTCCTAAAAAAGACAATCTATACGGTGTCCTATTTATTATCATTGTTATTATTTTTCCTAAACTTAAATGTTATCAAAAAAAAGGGCGGTCTTGTTATACGAATCTGGTGTCCCAATATCGATAAAATCTCCTTCTGTGCAAAAACCAAATAATCCTTTCCCTATTAATTTTGGGAAAAAACCTCTTTCCAATGAGAAAAAACAATCTTCTGGAATATCAAATAATATTTTTTTTCTAAAAAGATATATTCCTGCATTAATCCATCCGGGGCCTTTATGTTCACCTTTTTCTTTAAAAGATGTTATCTCACACTCTTTATTAAAAGTAACGTTTCCAAAACGAGAGACATCATTTACCTTTGCCAAGAGCATATCTGCAATATGCTTTTGTTGAAAAAACGTTTTTGTAAAAATAGTTAAATCAGTTTTTACAAAAGAATCCCCGTTCATGACAAGTATTGTATCAGACAAAAGCAATGGCAATGCTAACCTCAAAGCCCCTCCAGTGTCTAAAGGAATTTCTTCTCTTGAATATTGAATTATAATAGATTTGTAATGGTCACCAAAATATGCTTCTATGGTATCAGCCATATACCCACTACAGAAAACAACTTCTGTAATGTTATTACTTTCAAGCTGATCAAGCAAATAAGTAAGAAACGGTCTTCCCTTAACTGCTGCAAGAACTTTGGGTTTATCAGATACAACAGATCGCAAACGTGTCCCTTGACCACCAACAAGGACTACAGCTGTAATTTTTTTATCCATTATACATTACTATATTTACTATTATTAATAATTGTATAAGTTTTCTTTAATTCTTTAATTCCTATTTCAAGCGAGAACCCAGGTTTAAAACCTGTGCTTTCTATTTTCTCGTTTGAAACTATATAGTCCCTTTTATCTGGGTCTTTTCCAATAGATTCTTCTATAATAACAAAATCCGAAATTTGTTCTTTGATCTTGGCACAAAGCTCCAACTTTGAGATATTTGCATCTGATAAGCCTACATTATATGCCTCGTTTTTCATTGAATCAAAATTATCTATTGAATGTAAGAATGCCTTAGCAACATCACGAATATGTATGTAATTACGTTTAAAATGGCCCTCGAAAATAACAACAAATCGATCATTTACTGCGCGGTATGTAAAATCATTTACAAGAAGGTCCAATCGCATTCGTGGGCTAGCTCCAAATACTGTTGCAAGCCTCAAGCTTATACCATTGCCTCTATCTAATATAAGTTTTTCAGATTCAACTTTCATTTTACCATAAAGCGATATTGGCTTTAAAGGTGATTCTTCTGTACAATGAACATCTTTCTGTCCAATCCCATAGCCGCTATTGGTTGTTGGCACAACGATACGCTGTTCTTTAGATAAAAAAGAAATCAATGATTTAATGGCATCAAAGTTTGTTGTTTTTGCACCAATTTTGTCCCGGTCGCACATTGGTGCTCCCACTAACGCGGCTAAAGGTATAATGATATCTTTACCTTTGCATAAAGCTCTAAGAAGGCTCTCATCACGGGCATCACCTCTAACAACATCAAAACTGTCAGAATAGCAACAGTCCATGAGAGGATTCTGTGAAAACATAAAATTATCAATCACAGTCACCTTATGCCCCGCCTTTAAAAGTTCTGGTACAAGTACTGAGCCTAAATAGCCTGCACCACCTGTTACTAAAATATTAAAACTCATAACTTACCCCTTACTAAAAATGTGATAAACCAAAATTATATATACTAATCATCTACTTTTAATCTATTTAAAAAGATAAAATATCTTTATACTTCTATTCTTCAAAAAACTACAAATATTTTTAATTCTAACCAAGGATATTAAAATATTTAACTTGAGCGAAAATAAAATGTAATTCCATAATGACCAACAAGAAAGCCATATTTTTTTTGTAAAAAATATATTGTCGGTCTTAATAATTATTTTCTGCAACAAAATTTCACGCATAAAATATGGAAATCTAATCAGTAGTTCATTATTAATGCCTACAGTACGGGCGTTATTTCTGTGGCTCTCAGACCCACCACCCCATCTTTTATGAATTAATTTTTTTTCAACAGTTTTAAACTCCCCTTGCAAAGAGAGTTCTGCTAATATGAGATGATCATTTGCAATAACTTTTTTCATAGGCATTGCCTTTGAAAGAAACTTGCTCTTATAGATTCCATGGAAAACACCATTAATACTACACCCACTATGAAGGCTCTTTTTATACTGTATGAATCGATCCTGGGGAGGAAGCCCAATAGTTGTTAGTCCAAAATCAATAAAGCTTGCATTTTCCCCTTGTGTATCAAAGGATTCACAAAAAGCGCCGGCCAGTATAATATCTGGTGAAAATTCATAAGCTTTAATGCAAGCACTAATATATGATGGCTCCCAATAATCGTCATGAGATGCCCACATAAAATATTCACCTGTGGACAATTCAAAGACATGATTAAAGTTCCAGGAAGCTCCCATATTATCCCTGGATCGATAGTATCTCACTCTCTTGTCTTGCTCTGCATATTCCAAACAGATTTCTTGGGTTCGATCTGTTGAAGCATTATCAGAAATGATTAGTTCAAAATCTTTATAATCTTGTGCTAATAAAGAATCTACAGCTTGATTGATAAAAGAAGCTCCATTATAAACAGGCAATCCTACGCTAACTAATAGATTACTATTTCTCATATAACTCTTAATTGGAAATTTATGTTTCTAGTACCTTTATTATATCAGTATCCAAGAAATCAAAATATTTTCGAAATGAATGAGCTTTCTTATTCGAAGTTAGAATAGATCTCATTTTATCAATAATTTCTTTTTCTTTTTGAACTTTTCCGGTTTCCTTATATATTCTTCTTAAGCTATCATATGCAAAGATGTGAAAATCATACAGTTTAATAAAATTAGAAAATATTATTTCTGCACTTTCGTAGTCACCATTTTTTATGTTTATGTTATTCACAAAATTAACATCCAAATTAGCTCTATATGCCAATTCTTTTATTTCTTTCCTATCTATTTCCTTTGTATCAAAAACTCGATCTCTTATAGTAGCAGTTCTCCATGAAATCGGACCGTCCTCAATATAACCAAGTCTAATGAATTCACCATACATTTCAGTACCAGGGATGGGGGATGCAACACTAAATGTTGACCAGTTTGCGCCAAGTCTTTTGGCATACTCAAAAGTCTCTTTCATGTCCTCAATAGTCTCACCAGGGAAACCAATAATGTAAAAACATCTAACATTTAAACCCTTACTTTGTGAATATTTAACCAAATCAAATGCTTTATTTAGTAATACATTTTTCTTTATTTTTTTCTGAATTTTTTTTGAGCCTGATTCAATTGCAAAAGCAATATTGGTAATTTTACAAGCTGTTATAGCATCTATAATATCAAAATCTGTTGCATTTATACTCATATTTTGAATCACTATTTCGAAATTAGGAATATCAATATCAGATAAAGCATTAAATAATTCAAGTGCCTTTGATTTTGGAACAAAATTATCATCAAAAAGATAATATTTTGTTACTCCGTAGGTACTATTAAGCCAATATATTTCATCAACAACATTTTGAATATCTCTCCATCTTGGAGTGCGACCATGAACAGTATGTGCTGCACAAAAAATACAATGGTTGGGACATCCTCTGGATGTCATGATTGCAAAAGAGCGAGCAGAAAGTGTTGTTTTAGACAGGCTAAATAAAGATGTATCTTCTATATATTTTTCCATATCTATGAGATCAGAATATTTTGAACAATCTATATTCAAGTCTTGAATAAAGATTGTCTGCTCAAATTGGCCACCTTTAACCTTTTTTATGTTGTTTAAGCTGTGAACCCCTTGAATATCTTTTTGTTTATCTGTAGAAATCATTTCAAGAAACTCAACTAATGCATCTTCTCCCTCACCGCATGTAATATAGTCAATGCAGTTATCATTATTTAACAAGTACTCCACAGCATTAGAAGCATGTATGCCACCTACCATGACAACAGTATCCTTCCAAATCTTTCTAACTTCAGCAACAACAATTTTAAAAAAATCGTAGGATGATGAGAACATAAGTGAAATCGCAACAACACTTGGCTTTTCAATTCTTCCATGTCTTAGCTTTTCATTCACAAACTCTCCAATATTTTCATTTCCTGCAATATCCCCATAGTCAAAGATAGCAAAATCGACTAGTTTGTAGGAATTAACAAATATACAATCTCTAATTTTATCTGCCAAATACAAAAGACCTATGGGTGGTGTCAGATTACTTGCGGACGTTGGATCACCAACATTTGAAAGTGTAGGCGAAATGGGTGGCAGATTTATAAACAGAACATCTTGGGAGTAGATATTTTTTTTAGTCCTAATGGAATTACTCATAATCTTCTAATACCTTTCAATCTAAAATATTTTTTATCTGTTTTATAATTTTTTTAATACTATCAAAACTCAAAATAGCATTAAAATCACTACTCATTGCCTGTTTCTTATTTAAAAATTCTGGTAAGGCTTTGATTAGTGTTTCTCTATCACTTGCATAAGGTGTTAAGCCAGAACGCAGGTTCGAAAGCCAATTCTTTTCACTTTCTTTCACTAATATTGAAAATGTTGGCTTGCCCATAATTAGAGCTTCGGTCATAAGCATCGAGGTCATACCGATTACATAATCTGAAAAAAAAATTATTTCATAAGCTGATTCTTTAATGCTTATTTGATCAAATTCTTTATAATAGTCTGAAAATTCTTCGTTATTGTTCTTAGGATGCAATCTTAAAACTATAAACAAGTCGCTTGAAAAAGATTTCACAGCATCTAAAAATTCTTCAATTACTATATTAGTCCTATTTTTAGTATGGCCTCTTCCTTTTAGTGAATAATCTTTAGAATATTTAAAATAATCTGAATCTAGACCATCTGAAATTTCAGCAGCAAAAGCAATAATTTTAGATTCTTCTTCAGCTAGCGGAAAAAGTTTACGCCGCATATTTATTCTGTTTTTTTTATCTAATTCAATTGCCTTCTGTCTGACATAGTCATAATTAGGGTGTCCACAAACAAAAGATTTATCTTCTGGAAATCCTATATTCTTATATTCATCTTTTGTTATATCATCAGGGAGAAACAAATAATCAGATACATATCTAAGAGGGTCATTTCCAGTTCCACAAAATCTAAGCTGAGCATTCATAAAAGCATCAACTACTCCAATAGAAATAATATTAGCTTTTCTGCATGAATCGATTAAAAGCAATCCCAATGAATTTCTATTCTCAGAAGTCCCAGTAATATATAAATCAGGGTTGATTTTATTGATAATTTCATCTGCATCAGTATTATCAGAGACAACAGTTGCTTTTATACCTAACGACTCTAAATATTCTGTAGCAGTGCCGCTTGAAATAATAAAAGAAGGGAATCCCAAAAAGGAAAGTTCAAAAAAAATTGGAGCAATAAAATTTACAGCTCCAGGATCTTCTGCAAAAAGTAAAATTGTATGTTTATTTTGCCTATGCATTTTAAGTAAAAGAAAAAATTTTATAATAAAGTCCCAGCAACTATCATTAAATTTGAAGCACGAAAAGAATCAAGGTGTTGTTGGAGTTTTGGAAATAATTTTTGCATCATCTCTGAGCTTTCTGAGTTATTCTCATGACATATTCGCATAATCAGTTCTGACATATCCTGACCAAAATACCAAATACTATTGATTGATAAACCACATTTAAATAATAGTGTTGCTAAAGACACATCAGTAAAAAGATGATTATGCTCATATGGGACAAGCATTCCTCTTGGATCGCTTGGAAAAGCTTCTTGAATACCGGTTCCAAAAGAATTTACTTTGGGAGTTTCAATAATAGCTAATGATTCTTTGCCCATTAATTTTTTATAATCATCAATAAAGTCTTCAGGGTTAACAGCATGTTCAATAACGTTAAAACTACAAATAATATCTGGTTTTTCAATATTAACAGTTTCTATTGAATTACAAAGGTCAATATCAAAATTATCTTTACACCAATTAATATAATTTTTGTTAAACTCCACGCCATATACTTCAAGGCCGCCTTTTTTACAAGCATAAAGAAAATGTCCTGAGCCTGCACCAATATCTAAAATTGTTTTAGGACGACGATTAAATTTTTCTTCATATACTTTAATAATCCATTCGATTTTCGGCAAATAGATTTCATTTACTCTTAATTCAATTTCATCTGGATTAATGTAGTAGGTGTTTTTCCCAATATTCTCTTTATAATATTCTTCAGCCACCTCAGCTTTAGGAAACCTATCAGAAAATATATGACTGCAATTTGAGCACTCTAAATAGTCAACATTACAAATTGTTAAATAGTGTATTGCATCAGTCAATTTGCTATTACAGACAGGACAATGGTCAACAATATTAAACTTTGCTGCGTCTTTAAAAAAGTTAAACTTCTCATTTGTTAAGTCAATTTCCCTTTGAAATGGCCAATCTTTTTTAATTCTTGAAATATCAATTTTTTTACCAAAGTATGTATTAACAAAAAATTCATAATTTTCTTCTCTATGTTCAAGAGCCCATGTCTCTTTATTTTTTTTAGATACTTTGAATTTTGATAATCGCTTCCAAATATATTTATTACTATTCTTATTCTTACTCATAAACTGCCTCTAAATTTCACTTAAAATATTATGTATAACCTCATCAACTATCATAGCCCCATCCAATGTGCTCCATAAATTTTCACCAGTTTTTATTGCTTTGAATAGGTTATCGTATAGCCTAAATAGGGCCATGCCGCATGTTGGATTAACCTTGATTAAATTGTCAGAAGCTATTTCAAATTCATTTAAAAGGCCTCTATTCCTACTTTTAGGATAATAATATATACCAAGGCTTTCTTGCAACAGTGCAAGTCTACCTTTTTCTCCCCAGATATCTATACCTACTTCACGGTAGTTTTTAAAAGGGACAGGTTGAAATGCAACATTAATATTATCGCTAAAATTTAAACTAAAAGAAATATTGACATCATTCTTTATTGGACCTTCCAGGTAAGCTGATTCATTAAAAGGCACAGATATATCTTTGATATTACCAAATAACATTTTTGCAAAATCTATTAAATGGCTCCCATTATTTTTTAACCCGTTTCCATACAATCCAAAAGCAACTTGTGGTTTTCCGATCATTTTTTCCAATTCGCCATTTGCAAGTTTTTGAAAAAACTCATCACCTCTCCTCCAAAAATTAACCTGCACTGTCAAGCCTCTATTTTTGCATTCATTAACAAATTTTTGGGAGTCCTTGATATTTGTGCCAATAGGCTTTTCAAGTATAATACCTTTGAGACTTGGCAGTTTGCTTAAAATCTCTTTTCGACAATCAGGAGGTGTTGCAATCACAGCAATTTCGGGTGAAAAAGATTTAGGTAGTTCTTCTATATTTTTCACTGCAATCGGAATCCTCCATTTTGATTTTGCAATCTCAATTGCTTTATCTGATGGATCAACAACCGCTTCCAATGAAAATTTTTCATTATCAGCTAAAACCTGAGCATGGGTTGCATACTTGAAATGTTTTGCCATTTCAGGATCTTCTGAAAAGCCGGTAGAAATCTGTCCAAAGCCAATTATTATGGTCTTTAATGGATTACTCATATTACTTTAAATGACTATTAATTTTTAATAATTCAGGCTCTCTCTTCAACAATTCAATTATCTCATGGATACTAAAATTGTCACCAAAATCAGGCTCTAACCTCTTATAAATTTGTCTTATCAAATCAAGATCTTCATAATAATCAAGAACCAATCTATAATTTGGGAACTTATATGCGTCAGGTGCTGTCAAATTAATAATTTTATACTTTTCAGGATTGTTAAAAAAATACAAAGACACATGTTCTCTGACTTCGAGATCAAATATATTTTTTTCTATCCATTCTATATCATCATATCTAAAGATGACTACATCAATCCCGATTGGATATGAAGGCTTATTTGTTGTTGTAACCACATCACATTTTTTATTTAAAAATGTTTGAATCCCTCTGTCAATCAACTCTGGATCAAGAAGTATCATGTCACCACAAATTTCAACAATAATATCTGTTTTCATTCTTTGATGGGCTTGCACAACTCTTGACAAAACATCTTTTTCACTACCACGAATATATTTAAGTTGTACTGATTCAGCCCATTTAACAAGAAGGTCATCTTTTGGAGAAGTAGTAGTAGCAAGAATAATATCATCTAATTTTTCACATCGCTTGAGCCGTTTTAAAAGACGTGACAAAGCAGGTTGACCACAAACATCTGATAAAACTTTCCCAGGTAGTCTGGATGAGCCCATTCTGGCCTCTATACTAGCAATAATTCTAATCATTATTTACTCATAGTTATTAGCTTGTCCTTCTGATTATATACCTTTCTAAAAGCAGCAATCAACAAATCTAAGTCATTATCATTTATGTCATATGCACACGGTTCAAATCCAATAAATGCCTTTTGATACATATATTCGCAAACTGGGCAATCAGTCTTTTCATAATTAACATTTTTATTAATATTAAAAGGATGTCCTTGGTTACCAAATGCAACTTGTTTCTGAAAAACAGGCAAATGATATAAAGGCTTACAATAACCGGTAAAATGAGGGAAACCTTCCATTTCAAGGGCTTTACTAAAAACATCACGGCTTACACCAACTATTTTTTCATCAAATTTTGCCCCCCATACATAGAATACGTGCCGACACCCCTTCCTAATAATAGGAGGAAAAATCCCGGGTAAATCATTCAAGCTTTCAGATAGTGATTTTGCTATTTTTTCTCTTTTTTCAACATGGTGATCAATTTTTTTTAGTTGCTCTATCCCTATAGCAGCTTGTATTTCAGTTAATCTAAAATTAAAACCTATAAGATTAGTGAGATCATCAATTTCTAACGGTTCAACAACATTCTCACCATGATTTCTTATGAGTTTCATTCGTAATGCCAAGTTATCATCATCTGTAACACAAATACCACCTTCACCAGTATGTATGTGCTTATGATAATTTAAACTAAAAACTCCTATATGGCCTATTGTACCTGCGAGTCTACCATTATCTTCTGCCAAAGGACCTTGAGCATTATCTTCTATAAGGTAAATATTGTTTTGTTTAGCAATATCCATTAGCTCATCAAGTTGAGATGTATGGCCAAATAGATTAACTGTTAAAATAGCCTTTGTTTTGGATGTTATGGCTTGTCTAACAGACTCAGGATCTAAGCCAAAAGTATCTGACTCAATATCTGCAAACACAGGAATACCACCATAAACAATAGGTGCCATAACAGTTGCTGACATAGTATATGGTGGTACAATAACTTCATCACCCGGAGAGATTCCAATGGCTCCAATGGCTGCATAAAGTGCAGAAGTTGCTGAATTCACAGTTACTGCATGTCTCACATCAAAACGAGAAGCCCATGTGTTTTCAAACTCATTAACCTTAGGGCCTCCCCAAAACTCATTACAGAAGTCCCCATAAAAACCTGAAATCACACCTGTTCGCATGGTTTCTTCAACAGCCTTGATTTCCAAAGGCCCAATGGATCTGTATGGTTTCAATTGCTTATCAATTAAAGATTCCCCGCCCAAAATAGCAAGTTTAGTCATAATCTTCCCTTTTGAAAAAAAATTTACTGATCACCTTTATTGTTAAGGTAATAAATATTTTCCTTATGCCATCGCTCAAAAAAATCATAAACTGACAAAAAATCATCGCCTTGCCATTCAATTTTAGAATCTTCTGGTTTTTTTTGCCCTATTACACACAAATGATCTGTATCAATATATCTATTAATATACACTGTTTCAAACCCATTTACAGCAAGCAGTGCCCGAAGAGTATTAGCACTAAATCTAAAACAATGTGTATCTGCTGGATTTGTACCAATATAATTTTGAAGAGGTTTTTTAAATGGAACTAGAATTCTGCTACCTGTGGCAACTATTACATAGCCATCTTCTTTTAATAAATTTCTAGCGCCGAAAAGCATATCTCTACAGGATGCACAATTCTCTAGAGTCCACATGATAGTGGCTATATCTGCTTTTTGATAATCTTTTGAATCACAGTATGATTCAATGGTACCACAGAAGCAATCAATACTATTGCTATTCATTTTATCACAGTTGTTTTGATATGGTTCTACTCCAAATACACTGGCATCATAATTATCTTTTACGATCTTTAAAAATTGGCCGTCTCCTGCACCTATATCAACTATTTTTTTCCCATCTAGACCGAGGTTAACATCTAAAAATTCAGCGACATATGTTTGGCGGGCTTTTACAGCTGGAATTTTAGGTGAGTATGGTGTGGAAATTTTCACATCAGATGAATAAATTTTATCCCATGTTTTTGCGACTGAATCAGAGTCTCTACGATATTTCACATACACAAAACCACATTTTTTACAAATATGAATTTCTTGACCATCTGAATATAATTTTGCATATGGAACCTCTTCAGCATCCTTGGATCCACAAATATCACATGGAAATTCTTTATATTGATCACTCATAATAATTTACTCCTCAAAAACTAAAAATATCGTTTAATTGCCAGGAAGAGGGTAATTAAGCTTCCAATCACCATCATTTTTATTCCAGATTTCATCGTTGCGATGTTTTTCAACAATCTCATTGAACTGCTCTTCATTAATGTCTAAATAAGTAAGCACTTCATCAAGATGCTCGTTTGGAAACTCTCCGTCATATTTTTTTGCATTTTCTAAACCCTCGTGATATGTCATATGACCATTTTGAATAAAGCGTGAGGCGTCTCGAACAGTTCTACCAAATCCGAATTTAATATATTGCATATAATAATAAAGAGGGTCCATTTTGTCATCAATGCTGTCAAAATTTGTAAAAGTGCCTGATGTGCGGCCATTAGGATGAATCTTAAAATCGATTTTTTCTTTTATAAAATTATAATTTTCAAACATGCTCCACCTAAAAAAATATCCAAAGTAATAAGCTTTTATATCAACCTTATCGACATCATTAGAATTTGGATACAAATATGGTAAAATATCTTTTTCTGAAACTTTCTCATCAATCCAATTTTTAGGATCGTCACCGATCTGATGTTCTATAACCTCAGTAAAAGTCCTTAATTTTGCTGATTCTTGATTTAAAACTTTTCCACCATATTCAGTCTCACCGTGCTCCGCATAAAAAATTAGAGGTATATTATACTGAACAGCAACTTGAACTGGAATAGTGTTTACTCCAGCATCCCAAGCAATTTTTGGATGTCCTCTTTCAATAAAAAATCGTTTTGCAAGATAACGGTGAACTTTTTGATTAGGTCGAAAAAAAATATGGTCAAACCCTGCCTTTATTAATTCCTCACGATTATGATTGCCAGTCTCAGTTGGCATCATGGGAGAAAATGTCACTAATAAGGGGTTCATATCAAACTCATACTTTAATTTGAATGCAATCGCGCTACTATCTTTTCCACCGCTCCACGGCACAATACAATCCCAAGAATTATCCTTTGACCTATAATTATTAAGTACTTTGTTAAATTCTTCTTCCCTTGCGGCCCAATCAATTCCTAAGACCTTTTCCTCTGAGTATCTACATGCATTGCATACTCCAAGGTCATCAAATACAATCCTTGGTCTTGAATCTGGCATCAGACATTTTTTACAATAGGATATTTTTCTGGCGCCAATCTCTGTTTCATCATCAGGTAAATAAACCAAACTCACCTCCATATTAAACTCAAATTCTAATATTTATATTCTTCTTCATTATATATTTTTTTGCGCTATTAATACTGCTTTCTGTAAAGTGATAAATATTTGTAGTGCACACTCCAGAAGCACAACCTTTAGAAAAGCCTTGAACAAAATGCTCCCAATTACCAGCTCCGCTACATAAAAGAATTGGAACCGAAACTGATTTAGAAATCAAAGCCGCTATTTCATTATCATACCCTTCAAGCATACCATCTCTATCGATTGATTGTACTAGGATTTCCCCAGCCCCTTTGTCAACTGCATGCTTTGAAAAGCTAACAGCGTCAGAGCCAATTCGTTTAGTACCAAAATGCGAATAGACATCATATCCACTGTTTTGGTTTTTTTTTACATCCATTGAAACAACTACGCATTGGGATCCATATAATTTCGAAGCTTCCTCTACTAATCTATCATTTTCGATAAAGCCAGTATTCACTGCAACTTTATCCGCACCAACACCTAACAATAGTTTGAAATCATCAAGGTTTCTTACCCCTCCCCCAACGGTTAATGGTACAAAACAATTTCTAGCAAACTTTTTAACAACATTATAAAAAATTTCTCTGTTGCCTTTTCCAGGCCTACTAATATCTAACAAAATAACTTCATCTACAGACCATGCATCAACAAAATTCAAAGTATATCTGTAATCAGGTTGAAAATTCCTTGTCCTGAAAAGCACTCCGTTATTAAAAGTTAGAACTATTATTAGGCGTTTTCTAACCATTTATTATGCTTTCTCAAGAAAGTTCTTCAATAGTTGCAGACCCCATTTTTGACTCTTCTCAGGGTGAAATTGTGTGCCATAAATATTATCTTTTTCAATTACAGAAACAAATTTATTCCCATATTCACATTCACCAATAATATTTTTTGTTGTTTTACAAACAACATGATAAGAGTGAACATAGTAAAAAAGAGCTTCTTTAGGTATCTTCTCAAATAAAATACTACTTTGTAGTTGAATCAAATCACTCCACCCAACATGGGGCAATCTATATGCACCATTATTACCTTCCATTTTTTCTACTGTAGCGTCAATCCAACCAAGCCCATCATGCCTACCAAACTCACAACTAGACAAAGCCATAAGCTGAAATCCAAGACAAATACCTAAAACAGGTTTCTTATCCTCATAAATAAATTTTTCCAAGTCGGTTATTATATTTAATTCATTGATATTTTTAATCCCGTCACCAAATGCGCCGACACCTGGGATAATCATTTTCTCCGAGTCTCTTATTTCTTTAGGGCTATTTGTAATTAAAGGCTTAAACCCCACCCTTTCCACAGCTCCAGCAACAGAACGAAGGTTTCCTAGCCCATAATTAATAATTGCTATTTTCTTCATCTTACGTTCTATATCTCAAAAGTTCTGCTGGATTACCCACAATAACAGAATTTGTATTAAAACTTTTTGTAACAACTGCCCCAGCACCCACAACAACGCCTTCACCAGTTATAACACCTTTATTAAAAAAAGCATGTCCACCTATCCAATTATTTGCACCAATAATAATTTTAGCACCAATATATCCCTGCTTTCTAATTACTTCACCCAGCTCTATTTTATGATCCGAACTGTTCAAATAGACAAAACCGGCAAGCCATGAGTCTTCTCCAATATCAATCCCATGACCACCATTTAAAATACAATAGCTCCCAATAATGGCATTCTTTCTTATCCTCAACTCAGATTCGTTTGCAGTTACAAGCCATACCTCCGTCGCGATCTTTACATTTTTTTCAATGATTATTCTACCTGACTTACGTACCCGCAAATACAAAACACCCTCGACTTCCACATTATCTTCAATAATCAAATTTTTTAAAGAAGCTCCATCCCTGCAAAGAACATTTACTTTTCCTAGTATTCTTACTTTTTTTCCAATCTTGGCACCCTGCACACGCAAAATAAATACATTGAAAATTGATTTTATTAATTTAAACATTTTTACCTTCACGCAACTGAAATAATATCCTTGCTACTTCTAAGTCTTCATCTGAAAAAATTACAAATGATTCTTTTTTATCTATCTCAAAATGTGCAATTCTTGTTCCTGTTAAGGATCCATTTTTAAAGTTTGAATTTTTCACTGCCAAGGCTACATTAGCTTCTTTATACATGCTGTCAAAATCAGTTTTGAAATCATTGTCATCATTTAACCTAATCAAACCATGAGGATGTTTCTTGTACATTGCATGATTTATCTGTTCAACTCCTGTGGAAGAATCTGCATCATTCATAATTAGAGTGAAAAGTGCTTCTTCAAGACTTTCTTTTGAAACAAACGGAGATTGTATATATCTTATAACTGTTATACCATTATAATCAGGATCCTGTTCTCGAACTATTTTATTTAAAGCTGGAACTATTTTCCTCGACCTAATTGTATCTTTTGAATTTCTTATATGAAGGCTTAATCTTTTATCGTTGTATTTTGAAAGAATCGAATCAACATCAGGATTGTCACATGCAACTACTATCCTGTCAAAAACATCAGATGCTATACATTCATCAATACCAAATTCTAAGATGGATTTTCCCCCTATTTTTTGTTTCCACACATCTTCACAGAAATCATAATTCTTACGGCATGGTATAACAGCTGTAAACGGTCTATTTTTATCCAAAACTTTTAAAATACTGTCTTTTTTTATTCTACGTTTTGCATTTAGAATAAAATGTATTTTATTAGTAAGATTGTCGCTATGCCTCCGATAATAAAAAAGAGGAAGATTAACGTTACCAGTTGCATGTTTTTTGGAGATCTTGCTCCACATATCAAACCCATCTTGAGCACCAAGGTCTTCACGATACCCTCCTGCTTCTTTGAGCACCTTTGTGCGTATCATAGTGCATGCTCCATTCGGTGGTATATCAATAACATAGTTTGAATCAAATATTTTATTGCGCCTCTCATGGGCAAATATTTCGTTAAATTCATCTATTAAAAAATAATCAGGAAAAACTAATGCTGTTTCAACATTGTTATCTAAGTAATTGCTCAAAACCAACAAAATATTCTCATCAAAAAGATCATCACCATCAAGACGGACAATATATTCTCCATTGGCTCTATCCAAAGCCAAGTTACAGACAGCCGGAAGACCTATACCTTCTGTTGAAAATATCTGTACTCTATCATCTCCTTTATATAAATTGATTATTTCTCTACTCTTATCTTCTGATCCATCATCAATGATAAAAAGTTCCCAGCCTTCAACAGACTGGCGAAGAACACTTTCAATGGCATCAGATAAAAATTTTTCATGGTTATGTGAAACGACATATACTGTAATTTTTGGTGTATTCATAATATCTCTGCTTGTTTTCTAAAAATATTTAACTCTTTTAGTTCTTTTGGAGTCATGCTGCCTTTATGGTCTGGACCATACATATTTTTATCTAATGTAAAATGCTTTTCTATTATTTTTGCTCCTTTTGAAATAGCAATTTTTGCAGCTGTAATACCTATGGTATGATCACTGAACCCTGAGTATTTCTTGAAATCAATTTTATCTAATTTCAAATCACTCATTTCAGTTGGATACTTTGAGACACAATACAAATAAAAAATTGACTCTTTGGTTTGTATTTCTGGGAATTTAAAACCTTCCCACATACCAAGCGATACAATAATAGGCTTATTTGTCTTGAGCATTGCATCTATTAACTTATTGTCATTTATAGACCTTGAGGCTATTTTATGACGCTTAACATTTATCTCTTCTAACCAATATACTCGTTCAGGATCAAATGCAGATGCAATAAACTCAATACTCTGTTTTTTACATTCTTCTGATAGCGCTACAACATCTTTTTTAGACAACTCTGTGATGCAATTATATTCATACCAGGGATTATCCTCTTGGGTGAATATATGATTCACATCATAAACTTGGAATTTCACCGCATCAGCTCCATTGTCCTTAGCAACGGCTATCATCTCTTTGGCTAAAGAAATATCACCATTATGATTTTGTCCTATCTCAGCTATTATTTCAATCATTGTTCTCCTCTAACCACATATTCAACATAATCATTGAAAAGATCGTATGACCACAAATGCGGTTATTATCATTTAACAATACAAATGCATTCTCTTTTGCTTTTTTTGTAAGCATACCCATTGCTGTGACTTTTGAGCTGTTTGAAAAAGTATCTTCCATAAGATCTTTCCACTCATTTTTCAACCAATGGTCTATAGGCACATTAAAACCATGCTTTGGCTGATTGAATACAGTATCCGGAAGATCTTTTTTAAAAGCCTGACGCAGTACCCATTTCAATGTCTTACCTTTAACCATCATTGAATATGGAATTTTATCTGCCAACGCAAGTACTGATGGTGCAGCAAAAGGTACTCTGCCTTCCACTGAAAATGCCATTGTCATTCGATCTACCTTACGCAACATCTCAAAAGGGAAATAAAACTCTCTATCCTGTCTAATAAAATCTTCAGCTTGCCAATTTTGATCTTGTTTAAAATTTTCAAAAAAACGAGTTGATGTTTGAACATTTTCAAACTTCTCTTTATTAAATAAAAATTGTTTGTCCTGCTCAGATGCATAGTAATGCCATGCCCAGGCTCGCTTGTGTGCACCATAGCTTGTTAATCGTGATGCCAGAATTTCTTTATCCATACTTGTATACTGCCATGACAATTCATCTTTGTTCTGATTATTAGCACATGGTGTATTAAGATACTCATACCAAGAATAACCCCCAAAACATTCATCCGCCCCATCGCCAGAAAGTAAAATCTTTATGCCCTTTTTACGAGCAGCCCTTGCAACTGACATGATCCCTAAACCAGAGGACACTGAAAAGGGTTGATCGCCATGGAAACAAAATGTCCTTAAATCTTTTTTAAAATCATTTGCTGTAACACGTACAACATGATGATCACTGCCTATTTGTTTTGCAAATGCAGCAGCCTGTTTAGATTCATCGGCACTCCCGTGATAAGGATCGAACACATTTTCAAAACCTATTGTAAAAGTTGTTAGCTTATCTACATGCTTTGCTGCATGCATTGACACAATTGAGCTATCAAGCCCACTGCTTAAAAATGATGCTATGGGAACATCTGACAACAATCTACTTTCAATGGATAAACTGACAACCTCTCTTACTTCTTTTACAATTTCACCTTCATCCATACCGTCATAATCTTTTGTAAAGATATTGTTATACTTTTTTAAACAAAACCCTTTTTTATCAAAAATCAAATAGTGAGACTTAGGTAATGATTTTATCGATGAATACACCGTTTCAGGTTCAGGGATCCACAAAAAAGTTAAAAAATCCCACAAAGCCTGATAATTTAAATCAAGTTCTATTAATGGGAACTTAATTAAACTTTTTATTTCTGAAGCAAAAGCGAGGCCTCCTCCTTTTAATTCTGTATAATAAAGCGGTTTTTCTCCAGGAATATCACGCCCTAATAATAATCTTTTTTTTTTGACATCCCACAAAGCAATCGCAAACATAGCATCTAATTTCTCAAAAACCTTTTCACCATATTCTTCATAAAGATGGCAGATAACCTCACCATCAGAAAGTGTTTTAAATTGATGGCCTTTAATTTCAAGTTGTTTTCTCAACTCTGGAGAATTATAAATCTCTCCATTATAAAAAAGAACAACAGACCTATCTTCATTATATAAAGGTTGATTCCCATACTCTAAATCATTAATACTTAAACGTCTCATCCCTGCATTATATGATTCGCTATAATAAAACCCTTCAGCATCTGGGCCACGATGATATAAAGCATTTACCATGCTTTTTAACACAGAAATGTCTATTTTTGTTTTTGTTATATATCCTGCAATTCCACACATACTATAACTCAATTAGCTCATTATAATTTATATTTAGAATCTCAATTAGTTCTTCCGTTAAAAAATCATATCCGTGTAATCCTTTAGTGATAATTGAATTTGCTATCTCTAAATCATTTTCATAATCAACAGTTAAAGAAAAATTTTGTAATTTTTTTTCAATAGTATTCATCTGAAAAATTCTATAATTAAACATCTTAAGATTCTTTCTAATATATTTTGTCACATGCTCAAGATCATCTGCTGCATTAGTATTGCTTTGCATTTTTCTTAATGCTTTCAGAGTTACTATTTCTGAAAAAAAACCGTTAAGCCCTCCCTTAACGGATAAATATTCATCTCCCTTTTGAACTGCCATAAATAATTTATCAATATAGACGGTGTCAACAAATGGGGAATCACCACAAACCCTACAAAGGATATTACAGCCAAAATGATTTGCTGCTTGAATATATCTATCAAGAACATTATTTAGGCTACCTCTAAAAACAGGCATGTTCTGACTTTTGCAATAATCATAAAGCAGGTCATCGCTTTGCTCAATCGATGTGATTACTCCGACCATATCTGCTTGAGAGGATATTTTGCATCGATTGAAAACGTATTGGATTAAAGGCACACCACCTAGTTGGTTCAACATTTTATTGGGAAATCTTTTTGATGAGAGCCTCGCTTGGATTAGAATTCCTTTTTTCATATTGTCCAATTTTCAGTTATTCCTTCTAACTTACTCTTCTAAGATAACCATCTGGTGCAACAGTTATTAACAGATTGTTTTGTATAGTTTTATCAATTTCAAAATGTTTATTTTTTTTTAAAAATTCATAGACTGCTGTCTTTGGGTTATCGCCTATACTCCATGGTCGGCCTGGGAAACAATTGTTAGGCAAATCTTCAATAATTGTATCAAAAACCACAAGATAGCTCCCTTTTGTAACAAATGGAGAATATAACTTAAGTTCTTTTAAAACATGATCATGGCTATGCATCGAATCTAAAAGAACAAGAACTTGTTTTCTTCCTTTAGTATACTCATAAACCTTTTTTACTATATTTTCATCAATGGATGACCCTTGAATCATTGTTATGTGTTTAAACATTGGGTGTTGTTCGATCTCTTTCCGATTATGCTCTCTGATATCGATATCAATACCCAAAACCTGACCATTATTACCAAGGAGTTCTAACATGGATGCTGAAAAGATAAGACTGCCACCATGGGCAATACCGGTTTCAATTATTAAATCAGGTTTAATCTTCCAAATAATCTCCTGCATGGCCATAATATCCTGAGGATATTGGATAATAGGACGGCCCATCCAAGAAAAATTGTACGAATATTTAGGTAAGGTTGATTCAAAAACAAATTCTTTTGCAGCATTAACAAGCCTGTCATTCTCAATATTCATATTAATACGCTTAAATCGTTCTTGCTTAAATTGTTCAGTCAAATCCATTAATTTTCTCCAGAAATAAAAACATTAATGCTTTAATAACTTTTTATTAATTTCACGCGAATGAAATATCCAACACACTTACTTTATGGTTTAAGAATTAAACCCTGCCCCGTTGGCAAGCTCAAGACCTGAACTCCTTTTTTCTCTGCAAATATATCCCAAGCATCTTTCTGCTCTTGGTAACCTGGGTAGGCATAGTCATCCAGCAGAACTGCTCCACCAGTTATTAGTTTTTCCCAAAAGAACTCTCCTGTTGCTATTTCTGGTGCAGCACAATTGAGGTCTATATGAAGAAAACAAATTTTATTTGTTTTAGTCAGTGGTAGGGTATCAGGTATAAAACCTCGAATAATAACTACATTATTAAATTCCTTGAATGTTTCCTTAGCACTCTCAAAACACTCCTCATAAGATACCATATTCAAACGTTGTAATTCAGTGTCTGATTGGAGGTTATCTGAAAGTCCGCAAAAGGAATCTAATAAATAAAATGTTTTAGACAATTTCCCAAAGTTTGTATAATGAACAACTGCCCTTGAAATCATGCCACGGTTAGTACCACACTCGACAAAATCCCCCTCCATATCCTTCGCTCTATTAGCAAGCCAACATGCTATATAAACTCTCCATTGGAGATGCCATCCTTTTGATGAGCCAGTATCAAAACCTAATTTATATGCTTCTTTAAATAACGGATCATTTATGAAATCACAATTATGATTAGTATATAATCCATCTTCATCATATGTTGCAGGATATTTTAACACATATTTTTTTGAAGGGAAAAAAGTACGTATAAATTTTATGATACTGAGTAATTTAGGATGCAAATTCTTGCGTAATATTTCTTTATATTCCATTAAAACACCTTTTTTTATTAATTCTTATAATCCATAAAAATATCTTAAATAAAAACATGACCTGATGTTACATAAAATTGTTATAGAATGCTCCATTTATCACATTACATTTTGCATTCATATGCTATTTTTCTAAAATAGCTTTTAATTTTCTATTGTCTCCCCAAAACTCCATTGGTTCATAATCAGGATAAGGGTAGTATCCTAAATTAAGATGTATCTTTTTTTGCTTTTTCTCTAAATGATTCTCCACAAGTTCACGGATTGAAACAGGGATACCGCTGCAACAATTAATAATTCCATTAATTCTATCCTGTAACGCTATTTTTACTATATATTCAGCAACATTTTCAACCGGAAGATAATCTCTTAATTGCTCTCCACTTGACATATTAAAAACCGAATCACCATTTTTTAAAGCTTTATTAAGTTGAGCTAAGATTGAATTGGAGTTTTGTCCTTCTCCATGCATATAAAACAAACGAACCCATTTTAACTTGAAATTTATCTTTGTTTTTAATTGTTCCAGAAATTTTCGTAAAGTATCTTTTGCAATAGCGTAAGGATTTGCGGGTATTGTTACAAAATCTTCTCCTAAGCACCCATTTTGCATACCATATTCAAAACAGGTCCCAGTCACTACTATAGATCTCAAACCACTCTCAATTATATTTTTAATAAAATAATAATTTGAAAAAAGATTGTTCTCAAAATGAAATAGATCTTTATAATTTGGCAATCCTTGCCAAGCCAAATGAATCATCAAATCAGGTTGTTGAAAATATTCAAAATAATTTTTATTTTGATCGTCAATATTATATTCATAGTATTGAACATGAGGGAACCAATCAAACAATTTTGCTTTATTAATATCAGATGAAGTTGCAATTATGTTGTATTGATAATTCTTTATCAGTTCATTAATTACATAAGTGCCGATAAAGCCTGTTGCGCCTGTTACAAGTATTCTCATTATATTTCACATTTCATAAATGCTCTCTCTATGGGATATGGCTTCAATCAAATATCTCCAGCACAGGTACAGAAACTACAAATCTACCTTCCCACTCTTTGATGTAATCTAACTGATTCATAATTTCGTCTTTAATATTCCACGGAAAAATAACAACAAAATCAGGTTGAGACTCTTTTATTTTTCTTTCATTAACCACTGGGAGATGGCTGCCGGGAAGGAATTTTCCTTGTTTGGATGGAGCGGCATCACAAACATATTCTAATAGGTCCGGTTTAACACCTGCATAATTAAGAAGAGTATTCCCTTTAGCAGCTGCACCATAACCGACAATTGTTTTACCCAAACGTTTTTTCTCAAGGAGGAAAAGTAAAAAATCATTTTTTATACGATTAGCTTTAGCTTGAAAGTGTTGATAAGCCGATAAATCTATCAGACCTTGTTGAGCCTCGTTATCCAACAATTGATTCACTGATTCCAAGTTTTTCTGATGGCTCTTCTCATGACAGGCATATATACGCAGGCTGCCTCCATGAGTAATCAGTTCCTCAACATTATAAATCCTTAATCCAGACTTTTTAAAAATCGACCTTACAGTATGCAAGGAAAGGTATGAAAAATGTTCATGGTATATTGTATCAAATTGAGAATGCTCAATCAACCGCATTAAATGCGGAAACTCAAGAGTAATACTGCCATTATCATCAAGCAATAACTTTAAAGCCGTCACAAAATCATTGATATCAGGAACATGAGCCAATACATTATTACCGATTATCAAATCTGCCTTTTTTGCATCCTGAATATAATTTTCTGCAAAATCTTCAGTAAAGAATTCTACTATAGTCTCGATACCTTTTTTTCTGGCTGTATCAGCGGTATTAGAGCTTGGCTCGATTCCCAGGCAAGGTATCTGTTTTTCAATAAAATACTGTAATAGATAACCATCGTTTGATGCGATTTCAATTACTTTGGATTTTGAAGTCAATCTCAATCTCTCTGTAATCATTTCAACATATTTTCTTGCATGATCAAGCCAAGTTTTAGAAAAAGAAGAAAAATAAGCATAGTCACTATTAAATATTTCATCTGATTTTTTATATTCATCAATTTGTACAAGGAAGCATTTTTCGCAAACAAAAAGCCGCAATGGATAATAAGTTTCTGCTTTGTTCAATTGATCTTTTGATAAAAAAGAATTGGAGGCCGGAGAACTTCCGAGATCAACAAATATATGAACCAGTTCAGTACTACAAAATCGACATTTCATAAAAACCTTCTTTAGTAATTACATAGCTCAGAGAGCGCAACATATTTTTACAAATCATACTAAATACCAGAAAAATCCCCTGCTAATAGTGGATGATCTTTATCTTTATTTGAGATATCAGTAATTTCCAGTGGCCATGAGATCTTTATTAACGGATCGTTATATCTAACACTACCTTCGAATTCAGGATTATAGAATTCAGTATGAAAATATAAAAGTTTACAGTTTTTCTCCATTGTCTGAAATCCATGGGCAAAACCTTCTGGGATATAAATCATATTTAAATTTTTTTCAGATAATATTACTCCATGCCATTTCAAAAATGTAGGAGAATCTTTTCTGAGATCAATAATTACATCAAATACGGCTCCACTCAAACACTTAACCATTTTGATCTCTACCATAGGAGGAAATTGGAAATGCATCCCACGCACTGCACCTTTCTGAACAGTCAAGGAATGATTTATCTGAACAATATCCTTTTTTAACCCAGTTGTTGATATCTCTTTTTTACAGAAAATCCGAGTAAATTGGCCTCGATCATCTTTAAAAGGATCAGCTACAATCAAATATGAATCTTTAAGCGGTAAAGGTGTGATTTTCATACTCTGCTATCTGTTTTTCTGTTTTTTCCCTTAGCAAGTTTGGATTGCTACAATAAATTCTATACCAGTCAACTGTCAACTCTAAAGTCTTTTTAATATTAAATATTGCTTTCCATCCCAGTAAATTTCTTGCCTTGGAACAATCGAGTTTTAACAATTGTGCTTCATGGAAATGGTTCTCATTATCAATCATCCATTTTGCATTTTGTCCCCAATTATTTGCAATTGTTTCGACAATCCAACTAACTGTTTTCACACAATCCTCCGAGGGGCCAAAATTCCATGCTCCCGAATACTTTGCGCCCCCATTATAAAGTTTCTGTGCAAGCAATAAATAACCTGAAAGTGGTTCAAGAACATGTTGCCACGGCCGGATAGAATTCGGTTGTCTAATAATAACTGATTCATCCATAGAAAAAGCTCTCACAATATCAGGAACAAGCCTATCCTCGCCAAAATCTCCTCCCCCAATGACATTGCCTGCACGAACTGAAGCTATGGCCACGCCATGTGTTTCATATTTTTCAGGATTAAAAAAAGAATTAAGATATGCAGAAGTGACTAACTCAGAACATCCTTTACTGCTTGAATACGGATCATATCCTCCCATTGGATCATTTTCTCGATAGCCCCAAACCCATTCTTTATTATCGTAACATTTATCACTTGTAACGTTTATGACTACCTTGACACAATCTATTTTTCTAATCGCCTCTAAAATATTCACTGTACCCATAATATTAGTTGAATAGGTCTCAATGGGATCTATGTAGGATCTACTAACCAGAGGCTGAGCTGCCAGGTGAAAGACTATTTCAGGTTTATTGATTCTTATTGCTTTTTCTACCAGGCTATAATCTCGAATATCATTGTTAATTGTAGTAATATCATTATCAATACTTGTTAGCTCAAAAAGATTAGGTATGGTTGGCGGAGCAATTGAATACCCTGTAACGTTCGCACCCATTCTATGCAACCAAACAGAAAGCCAAGAACCTTTAAAGCCATTATGCCCTGTAATAAAAACAGATTTTCCTTTCCAAAATTTTTGAGCTACCATATTTTCCATTTAGCATTGCCTTCTGCCCAAAGTTTATTCAAATATTCCACATCACGAACTGTATCCATACATGCCCAAAAGCCTGAATGCTTATAAACCATTAATTCTCCGGCGGCTGCAATCTTTTCTAAAGCTCCAAACTCAAGATCACAATTCTCATCTTCAGAGAGAAAATCAAAAATATCCTTATTAAGAACAAAAAAACCACCGCTTATTTGGCCTGATTTCGAAGCCTCCGGTTTCTCCTGGAAAGAAATAACCTGATCATTGTTGATGCTAAGTTCTCCGAATCTAGCAGTTGGGGGAACCCCAGTAACGGTTGCAATCTTTCCATGCTGTTGATGAAACTCAAGCAAATCATTAATATCAATATCAGCAACTCCATCTCCATAAGTAAGCATAAACGCATCATCTTTTATGTACTTCTCAATGCGTTTCAAACGCCCACCTTTTAAAGTCTTCTCACCTGTGTTTACCAAAGTTATTTCCCACCCTGCTTCATCATGACAATTATGCAAACAACAAGAATCCTGCTTCCCAAGCTCAATGGTGACATCATTATTCATTAATTCGTAATGCCAGAAGTATTCCTTAATCATTTCACCCTTATAACCTAACGGAAGTACAAAATCACTATGCCCAAAACAAGAGAATATTTTCATTATATGCCACAGTATTGGCTTGTCACCAATATTTACCATGGGTTTGGGTCGAAATTCTGTTTCTTCCCTCAGACGAGTACCAAGTCCACCACATAAAATTACAGTTTGCATAGTTTTACTCATAGAGAATTCCTGTCAATTTAAATAATGTTTTTCTTGCATACAATAATCTTTAGAATCTATAAAATTATTTAACAAAGCAATTGTTTGATTGTGAATGCTATTAGTAAATTCATCAATAAAATAATTATATGCTATTGAAACAAATTGGTTATCATATCCACCAACATTTTTAATATAAGAATGATAATCTTGATATAACCAGTTCGACATATTATCTCGTCTTAATTTCATATAATAATATTCATAAATTTCATTTATATCGATATCAATATTTTGTTCAGACAACCTCATTAACAGATTTTCATACTCTTCAATGTTTTTGGGACAAAGATTAAAATTATATGCAATATGAGGACAACTTAAAGAAGCATTAATAGCTAATTTACCAAAAGCAGCGTATTCCCACCCAATTGTTCCATAGGTAGTAAGAACACAATCTATCCCTTCATCAATCAGTTGATGATGTGAAGTATCAGATGAAATTAATCTAAACTTAGGATATCTATCAATAAACATATTTAAAATTTCGATATTGCCTGGCAAATAGTCAGGGTGAGTTTTCAAATACCATTCATAATCAGTCTTTTCAGAAATCTTGCCAAGAAAATTAAACCATTCAAAAAAATCTATAAACAGATTGGGCCCAAGCCCATTTGGGCTGTCAAAAAAACAATGAGCTGCAATTAAAATTTTGAATTTGTCATTATTAGATAATACTCTATCTTTTTTAATATTCGTATAAGCTGATTTTGTCGAATAAGCCATATCAACACCTACTTCACCAGCAAATCGTCTATCAATTCTTTCTTTCGCAATTTCCACACCATATAGCTGTTCAGTTTTAGATAACTCTGAAAATTGGAGGGGATAATCATAAAAATCTGTATATGCCCAAAATCTCTGGCCAGATAAATAAAAACCTCCATATACATTAACCTGATATGCAGGGATACCTTTGTGAATTGCTACCCTCAAGGGAATTGCGATAAGATAACAACAATGGGTTACATTGATAGCCTTCACATCATGTGATGTAAAGTAATCACGCCAATATATGAATTGATATAATGCCTCCCTAAGTGTTTTTTTGAACTTATTATCATTTATGTCCACTGTAGGTAATTTATAAGTCATCATATGAGAATCATAAAGCAAATCTCCGAACCACACACCAGAAATGCACAAATCAAAAACATCATTCTTTGAATGCAGAGTTGAATAAACACTATTAAACAATTCTCCTAGCTCACTTTTCTGGGCTTTATTCAGTCTATATGAAAAAACGTCGGCATTAAAAGATCGATAGAGTTTTTTTTGATACAAACTAACCCAGCTATTTTTCCCGAATGAATATGCCCTGATCTTCGCATTAAATTTTTCAGCTAAAACATTTGAAAAATAGCTGTATGAAATTATACTAGGTTGCATGTCAGTAAATTCGAACAAAACTTCTGCTTTTGAATCGTTGTTATTATATCTTTTCCATATTTTTCTATTATGCAAGATAAAATTTCTAAAGGCTTTATCAAAAAACAATATCCAAAAGCCTTTTATAAGGCGCTGAGTAAAATTGCTTATTCTTTTAATATTATCCATTTCCTATAATCTATTTCCCGATATCTTCCGAAAATAAAGCCATGTGGACTACATCCACCAATTCGCCATCAACAAGATAATGACGTATCCGTATCCCATCGTCTCTCATTTTCATTTTCTTCATCAGCTTAAGCATGGGTAAATTTATTGATACTGTTCCTGCTGTGAGTTTTCTTATTTTTTTATATTTAAATAAATACTCTGAGACGCTTTTAAATGCTTCATATCCATAACCTAAACCTTGAGCATCCCTTGCTCCAATTAGAATGCCAATATCGGCAATTTTGTTATTCACATCAATATATGTACTAATATTGCCAATATGTCCAAGTCCATTCATAGTTTCTTCAATAGCCCACAACATATTGGGTGTATCATAAAAAGAATGCCAATACTGTTTACACGATTCAAAAGTATGTAAGACATGGCGCTGCTCACTATAGCGCATTATTTTGGAATTGTTTAACCAACTGATATAAAGAGGAGTAATGTGTTTCTGAGTAAATGGCGTAATCAAAAGCCGACTAGTTTCAATAATTTTAGAATATTTTTTCATCTATTATTTTTTTATTTAATTTTCCTATATTGTGAAAACTTGTTGAGCAGATTCCTACTCGAATTATTGCAGTTGCCAATGATATAATTTCCAATAAGTATCTCATGTCAGAATAATATTAAAGTTACTAATTATTCATCATTTGTTGATACTTTGTAAGAATCTTTTCAGTTTCTCCCTGCAACATTATTTTCCCTTTATCAAGCCATATTATTCTATCACAGTCTTTAACAGTGCTGAGCCTATGAGCGACTATTATCAGGGTCTGTGTGCCTTTAAAAGAATAAATGGTATCCTGAATCAATTTTTCACTTTTCGTATCGAGAGAACTTGTGGCTTCATCAAAAATCATAATCTCCGGTTTATTATAAAGTGATCTAGCTATCGCCACTCGCTGCTGTTGGCCTCCAGAAAGTTTTACACCCCGTTCACCAATAAAAGAATCTATGTTGCCAGGTAAATCATACAAAAAATCATCCATAGCTGCCATATGACAGCATTCTCTGACTCTATCCCTATCAAGTTCTTTTGATTCTATCCCAAATGCTACATTTTCAGCAATAGTGCCATCGTAGATATAAGGTGATTGTGAAACATACCCTATTAGCTTTAACCATTGGGGTAATAACTCAGGTGTCAAGGTATTATCATCCATTGTAACTGTACCTTGGACTGGTTGTAAAAGACCAATTAATATATCAACCAATGTACTTTTACCTGAACCGGATGCTCCTATCACTCCAATAGTATCACCTTTTTTAATTTCAAAATTAAAATTTTGAATGACCTTTTGTTTAGATCCTTGATAGACAAAACTGACCTCATTAAATCTAATATTATTTAAAAAATGAAAAGAATCATAAGCGTTGATTTGTTTATGTAGAGAAACACCCTTATCAGCTTCAATGAATACAAAATAATCTATCATATGTTTGATATATGGCAAGGCACCTCTTATAGCTGTTGCACTACCTAAAGTTTTAGCTACTGCAGGGATTACCTTCCAAGCAGTCACTGCAAGAAGTGCCAAACTTCCAGTTACATACGCAGTAGTGTTATTAAATTTTAAAAGCATTATGCATATTGATATGTAAAGCATACCAAACCCAACAGTTTCCAAAATAAATGCAGGAGCCTCACTGTAAAATCTCTGAGTTGCTGAAACTTTAGACAAAGGTAATGCCTTCTCAACAAATTTTGAAACAAAGGCTTTCTCTTTTTGAGATATTTTTACATCTTTAACACCATGAATTGACATTGTTGCTTCTTTATTAATTGTAAGCTCATAATTTGCTGCGATTGTTGATGTTTTGTCTATTAAAACTCTAATAACAGTATAAATAAAGTAAGCAGAACCACCAAGCACAAAAAGGATAATAAATAAATTTATTGGCTGCACAATAAAAAGCAATATTAGCATAATCGAAATCATTAACACATCATTCAGAATTATTAAGCATGGTTGAAAAAAATTCCTCCCTAAAAAAATTCGCCATTGCACCGCATTAACAAGGTCTGCAGTATTTCGAACAAGATGCCATTGGTAAGGCAGAGTTAGAAATCCATTTAATAGTATCTCTCCAAAATAAGCCTCGTTGGCAATTGAAAAACGCGTAATCCTATAGTTAACAAACGTTTTAATACTATTCTTAATAGTTATTAAAAATATCATTAAAAGTCCTGAAGAAATAATTAGCCCATTTTCTGAATGTAAAAAACTTACTTCAAAAAATTGATTAACAAAGTTTAAATATTTTGACGATAAAACATTTACAGGATCAGTAATCGATGATGCAAAAAATGCAACCGAAGCGAGAGCGATGGTTTCAAGAATAGCAACACATAGCATTCCTATAAGCAATGCCCAGAATTGCCTCTTCCTAAATTTTTGAAGGCGAGCATATATCCATTTAAAAATATAGATATAACTATATGTTTGTTGAGCTTTATCTTGCATTGAAATCTTTCATATTAAAATTTAAAATTTTGTAAAAAAACACACTTGCCCAAAGGGTGTCTATATCTATATTCTATTCATTATTTTTTTAAAAAAATTGTTTATATGTAAAATATCATTTTCTTCCATTCCAGGCCAAAGAGGTAGTGATATTATGTCTTTATACGCATCTTCCGCGATAGGGCAAAGCCCTTTTTTATATCCAAATTTTTGCTGATAAAATGGATGCAAATGCACAGGCATATAATGTACATTCACTCCAATTCCATTTTCTCGTAACTTTAGTAAAATTTCATCTCTTTTAATAATGCGTACAACATAGAGATGATATGCATGTTGGATAGATTTACGGACTTTTAATGGCTTGGCCAGTTTGGTTTCTGAAAAAAACTGGCTATAAGTGAAAGCAATTGCCTGTCTGCGTCTTACCCATTCTGGTAATTTTTTAAGCTGACTTATGCCCAAAGCACACTGAATATCTGTTATTCGATAATTATACCCAAGATCAATCATCTCGTAAAACCATGCCCCATTTTTTTCCTTATTCATAGCATCAATAGTTATGCCATGGTTCCTAAATAGTCGCATTTTTTGAGCACACTCTTCATTATCTGTTACAATCATACCACCTTCTCCAGTGGTAATATGTTTGACTGGATGAAAACTAAAAACAGTCATGTCTGCTAAAGTTCCAACTTTGCGTCCTTTATACTCTGCACCAATTGCATGACAGGAATCTGCCACGAGGGCAAGATCATACTTGTTGGCAATTGTACGCAGGTGATCCCAATCACAGGGCTGACCTGCATAATCAACTCCAATAATTGCTTTTGTTTTAGGAGTAACCAAAGCTTTGATTTTTTCTGGATCAATAAGCAGAGTATCTGGCTCTACATCTACAAACACTGGAGTAGCGCCCATAAAACAAACACAATTAGCTGTGGCAGCAAATGTCATTGAAGAAACAATTACCTCATCCCCGGAACCAATATTTAAAGCATACATTGCGCAGTGCAAAGCAGCAGTCCCGCTTGAAACTGCAATACCATGCCTTGTATCTATATAACGACAAACAGCCTGTTCAAATTCTTCAACTTTAGGACCCGTTGTTAAGTAATCGGAACGAAGCACTGAACAGACAGAAGCTATATCTTTCTCATCAATGGATTGGCGGCCATAAGGAAATAAATTATGCTTTTTAATAAGTTCAATTAACTCCCAGCCAAGAGCTGTTCCTTTTTTAATATCTTGACTAGCTTTTTTACCCAAAACCACATCCAAATATTTAGGTTGCAACCCATATCCCGGCCTGATAGAGCGCACATTCTCTTTTGTCAAAATATCTCCGGCATTTATATCTTTGGCTAAATACAATGATCGCCGAAACTTCATAGACGCTTTTTCTTTTTCAGTGACTCCATAAGTAATCTGGCCTAATGCCTGCCAAGCATGCATAGTCTCTTCCACTAAATTTTTCATTTCATCCGGCTCAAGGGAAAAGGCAGAATCAACACCACCATCAGAACGTTTAAGGGTGAAATGCTTTTCAATTATTGTGGCACCAAGAGAAATGCTGGCAACAGAGGCACCGAGTCCTTTGGTATGATCAGAAAGCCCGACTTCACAATCAAAAAGCTTACGCATATGTGGTATTGTAGCAATATTTGTATTTTTAAAAGTAGCGGGGTAAGTACTTGTACATTTTAGCAAAACAATGTCATGGCAACCACTCTCTCGAGCCGCTCTTACTGTCTCATCCAACTCGACAATAGAAGCCATACCAGTAGATATGATCATGGGCTTGCCCGTAGAAGCTACTTTCCTTATTAAAGGGATATCTGTATTTTCAAATGATGCGATTTTATAGCATGGTACATTCAGATCTTCTAAAAAATCAACGGCAGTGTTATCAAAAGGAGTGCTGAATACTATAAGACCAAGCTCTCTTGCTCGCTCAAAAAGTGGCTTATGCCATTCCCAAGGTGTATGTGCTTCTTTATATAAATCATATAAAGAACGACCTTTCCAAAGGCTTGACTTATCAGAGATATAAAATTCACCTTGATCCAAATCCAGTGTCATTGTATCTGGGGTATAGGTCTGAAGTTTTATAGCATGAGCTCCTGCACCAGCAGCCGCTTCAACTATTTTCAAGGCTCGATCAAGAGATTGATTATGATTACCTGACATTTCTGCTATTATAAATGGAGGATGTTCACGAGAAATTTGTTTATTTGCTATAATCATATCTAAACCATTACATAGTATTTATTATTTTGAGAATCCTTAAGCAGGTTCATAAGCTAAACAGCTATTAAATTCAAAGCATACAGACGGAAACTCTTTATTCACCGCTGAGAACCCAATCTTCTCAAATATCTTTTGCGAAGCAATATTCTCTGGTCTGACTTCGCTACTGAAGGTAATTGGTTGTTCAATGAGATCAACTAATTTTTGGATTCCTATTCTAATGATAGTTTCTCCAATTCCCAATCTCCTGTAGTCACGTTGCACTAAATAACTTATGTTTGCAGTGTCTTTGTTTAGCTCGAATCTGATTTGACCAACTGAAGTATTATTTTCATTTTCAGCAATAAAAACATAACTCTCATTGTCTTTAAGCTTTTTAGCAAACCATTCAGCATGCTCTTCCCATGGAATTACACAATGATTAAAAGATGACAGCCTTACATTGAGATCATTGACCCAGTTCCATAGGAGTTCACAATCTGAAGGTTCTGCTTCTCTAAGACAGATCTTCTCTCCTTGCATTGCCTGTACTACTCGCAAAGCACCCTTCCCATCGACGAGATTTAAAGCAGCTTTAGAATATTCAAAAAGTCTTTTTTTAGATATCATCAGATTGTGTATTTCTTTTGAAAGAAATTCTGGAGTAACATCTTGAGCAAAACCACAATTGCGGCCAGCATTTATTTTCTCTATGCCTTCGGCAATAGCTGTCTGATTTTCTGCCAATATCTCTATTATACTTGGCAGACCCAAGCAGCAACGTTCCCAGGTAGTTGCTCCTCCGGCGCCAATTGCCAGATCAGCCTTAACCATAAACTGGGCCATATTTTCGACATGTTCATGACATGTAACATAAGGCATATTTTGACACTGATCTAAAATGTCAGATTTATTTGGATTTGATGAGCCAATGACCACATCTACGTTTAAGTCTGAGTTGTCCAATATCTCAATAGCCTTTAATGCTTTACCTGTTTCATTGCTTGGATCTACTCCACCGAAAAAAACAAGGATACGTTGCACTTTATCATCACGTTGTGGTAAATTTTGCCGCTCTTGTAAAAACTCTGGACGTAAAATTGCATATTTAGGTCCTAAGAACCTACGGCAAGTGAAAGGAACAACTCCTGCATAACGTGTATTTGAGTTTGAATAGTAATTTTGGTCCAAAAGCATATCACAGTCATGTTTACGATCTGCCAGATCATCAATAACCATGGTACTCTTTACATACTGACGAAGTGCGCTTTCCCATCTATAATCCAATGCATAATTATCTACAATCAGCCAATTGATTTGGTCAGAAATATTTTGTATAATTCTGAAAGTTTCTTTATGATCCTGCTGCCACTGAACCTCAAGCCACATGGCATGTGTAGTGTCCTCAGGCTGAGATACAAATTCTTCTTTTGGAGTTGGCAATAAATGAAGAGTATGCCCATGGTCAACAACAAACCTATTGCTGTTCCCTTTTAGATCACGGCAAACAAAATGTACATTATGTCCTTGCTCATTTAACGCATTCGCTAAAGTCAAACAACGCATCAAATGACCTGTTCCTATTGTAAGAGAAGAGTCAACACGTATAAGAGTATTCATAATTTAAATTTTCTTTATCATAGTTAATTTAAACTGCCAGAAATTCCCATATCTTCTTCACTCACATATAAAGCAATATTTATACCGTTTTTGACTCACAAGCTGAGATATTATGGTTGATACGTACAAGAACATTCATTGTTTAAATTTTCTTCAAAACAGCTTTTAGAAAATCATTCAGATCACTGATATCCTTTTGCGAGATATCATATGCTCTTTTGAGATCAAGCTTACCATATTCATGGACTATGAGATTTCTAAAGCCAATTGCTTTTACCATTTTTTCAGTAAGAAGGTTATTGATGTATTTGTTCTCCTCGAGAAAATAAAACATCTCGTTAGAACTTCCAGGGATTCCCATTTCTTCTTCACTTACAATATGAGCTGCAATGTCTATACAGTTTTGCACAGCAAGTTGAATATTAAATAAAATGATATCCTGTGTGTCAACGTCATCCAAAAATGCTTCTAAAGTTATCTTGGATACATTATTGATTCGATTTAAATATTTTTTAACTGACCCAATCTTGGCAAGTATTACATCTTTATCAACCATTTTATTATGCCTCCAGAATTTTTTTTGTTAGACTTGAATGCATCTTTTTTAAATAACAACTGAAATCAACAATCCTTGATAAAGAAACCATCTTAAACTCTTTGTGAAATTTTGGATTTTTCACTAGAAGAAGTTTCCCTTTGCCTAAAATCTGCTTTAACAAAACTTCTCCAGCAGTGTTCAATATAACAGGATGGATATCTTTTCTTAAAAGCCTTCCAAGTTGTATCATATATTCTTCTTTCAAAACTTCTGATTGTTTGGAATGTGTATGATTTAGAAGTACTCCAATATCAACATCACTCATATGGCGTTCTTTTCCCAAAGCATAAGAGCCAAATAAATAGATTGCTATTATTTCTTTTCTACCTTCAAAATACTTTTTAATAATTTCTTCAATCATTTTTTTAGATTAAATTCTTAGAATTCTATAAGAAAATATAGCTCCGCCTTGTCGGCTATGTTAATATCCTGACATAACCTCTTGAAATTACTAAGTTTTGTTCCATAAATCACAAGCTACGTCAGTATTTTTTTCAATACCTCTTTTAGTTTTGGATCACTGCAAAGTTCAGAGTCAATTTTGCTAATCTCGCTTGAAAGGTTTTCTATTTCTACTTTTATCTCATCGTATTGATGAAGTCGATGCTTTAAAAATTGGATGGTTAGTTTTGCAATTTCTTCTATTCCTGTCGGAGTTAACCGGTATAGATAAGCAGACTTTTTGGGGTGTTTCTGAAATCTTTCAATCTTAATCATGCCTTTTTTGGCAAGCTCTGTAAGACAATAATTGACTTTGCCAAGGCTTACTCCCATCTTCTGATTCATTTCACGTTGAGTCAGGTCATGTTCTTTTTCTAAAATTTTTAGGAGTTTAAGTCTTATCTCTTTGTCATATGCAGTGTTCATAATATGAACTATGTATGTGAAAACAAATTAAAAGTCAAGGAATTTTTTATTAATAGGCAGGTGAAATGGGCTGAATCCTACAATATTGAATTGAAGGATTCAGCTTAGGGATTTTTATTGTTTAACCGGCAAAAACAACTGTTACTTCGGCGCGTCTTTCAAAAGCTTTTTGAGTTGACTCTCCATTTGCTGTAAATCTGTATTTCCCTGGGGAATTAATTTTAAATATGGAAGGCTTTAATCCATTCTTTACAAGCTCGTGAACAACATTGGCAGCTCTTATTGCTCCCAGTTCAAAGTTAGATGGATATTTTTTACTATGAATGGGATCAATGTCAGCATATCCCTGGACCATAATTTGCACTTCATATGCTTTTAACAAATTGGCAAACCGCATAAAAAATGATTTATATTCCTTTGCAATTTCTGCACTTCCAATAGGGAAAAGAATAGGAAGAGTTGTTTTTAACCTTAAACATGTTCCACTGTCTGTAATTTCTATCCAATCGCTTAAGCCTGCTTTCTGGATTTCAAAATAAAGCTGGTTTTTATCAACTGTTGAAATAGTTTTTTTGTTCTCTTGCATCATTGTTTGTTGAACAGGTTTTGCTTCAACTAACTCTTTTGTCTGAATTGATTCTTTTTTTTCAGAACTTTTCTGCTCTGCCATTCTCTTTGATTCTATAGTTTTTTGCTCCATCAAATCAGAATAGCGATTTAAAAGACTTTCAAACCTCTTGGTTTCATTTGCAAGTTTTTCAAAATAAGTATTCTTTTGTATCTCGGCTTCAGATTTGCCTTTTTGCTCTTGAATTGTTTTTTCCTGAATACTATACTTCTTTTCTTTTAATATCCGGCTATTCATTTCTTCAAGATAAGACTCAACAAGTTTATAATATCTGCTTCTCTCTTTTTGTAATCGCCTGATATTATATTTTTTCTCCTTTATAGAAACAAAAAAACTATATGGGACCGTTCTTTCAGAATCCTTTATCCGCTCCATATTGAGATAAAGCCAGTCCATTTCATCCATTATACCTTTTATCTGCTCGTTTATATTTTCTATTCTGCCCTTATAATCTTTAACTCTTTCATGTAAATCCTCTGGTTTATGCAAGTTACTGTTTATTATTTCCTTGGAGTATTCAGTTGACCATACAGATGGAGTAACGGTTAAAAGAAATGATACCCCTAAAACTGCTATAATCAAAAACCTTAATCTTAGAAACATTTTAATTGTTTTCATGACAACCTCCAGGTAGTTTTTATGAAGGCACTAAAACTGGTTCAACATCAGCACCAATACCAGCAGGCCACCAGACCATACCCTTTTTTGAAAAATTAATTCTAATTCGCATGCGTACCTGAGTTATGCCATATCTGCCCTCTGAAAACTCAACAACCTCTGCACCGCGAAGCCATGATTGTGTCTGGGTACGGATAAGATCAAAATCAACTGTACCGCGACCGGCTCTCATAAATGCATCAATATAGACCCCACGAAGCTTTTCAGCAAGTTGACGATATCCGTCTGCCACAGCAGCTCTTTCGGCCATTAACACAGCTTCTCCTTTTGTAAGGGCATCCTCAGGTTCCAAACCTTTACCTATAACAAAAAACGTTACAGCTCTCTGCTTTTCTTCTGAGTCATATCCAGGATCAGTTGCAGTTATTTTTGCTGAACATCCGGAAAAAACAAATCCTGCTACCAGAAGAACAAATAATAAAGCAATAATTTTTTTCATTTTTCTATCCTCGCTATTAGTTGTTAAATTATTAAAATTTTTTGTATCAATGGCATAATCTCAATTTATATGGTAATAATAGTTTTATCGTTTGCCTTTAACACGAACTTTAATTCGATTATTAATAGATACATACAAAAATTATGCCGAAATTTTTAAATTATCCAATTTTGCCTTTCTTAATAAGAATTATTTTACTATTTTTCATTGTCTTTATACCCTCTTCAGTTAGCTGTAATGAAGGGATAGAGCTTTATTACATAAGATATGATGTTAAAACTTCAAAGCATCAAATTATTGATACAAACCTTATTATGATACCTTGCGAAAATGAATTCAGGGCGGAAAATTTTTCTATTATTCAAACTTATGGAGCAATATCTGCAACATATAATGAATCGGAAAACACTTTAACGAAATTCGCAAAAGAGAATGCGATTATTTCATTATTAAGAACAAATGGACTGCGTTCAGTAAAGAGCAAAGATTACGAAACTGTTGTTAGCTACGAAGGCGCTATCAGAACTCCCGTCATCATCCTTGAGAAAGGTATGGGTCTGAAAAATAACTCATATTTTGTAAAAATTCAGGCAAATTTCAGCCCTGTTGCGTTTCCTGATAAATGGGAAACTTTAAAAACAAAAAACCGAATAAAAGAATTCTTTTCCAATTTCATATCTCTTTTTAAATAAGAAAAAGTATCAGTATTTACTTTATCATTAATTTATTCTAATATTCAAAAACTTATCATTAAATGAGTCATGGACTTAAGTTAAATTTACGAGGAATTATGAACAAAAAAGAATTAGAAAAACTTACAAGGAAGATTTTAAAAAAAGATAGAAATACTTTTGATTATTTAAACAAAAAAGAAAAATTGTTAGTATTCTCCTTTGCAGAAGAATATAAAACTTTTCTTGATAATGCAAAAACAGAGAGAGAAGCTGTAAATGAAATTATAAAAATGGCTGAAGCAAAAGGATTTATTAATATAGATATAATTTCAAATAAAAAACTTTTAAAAACAAAAAAAGTCTATAAAGTTTTTAAAGGGAAAAGTGTTGGCCTTGCAGTTTTAGGGGGAGAACCTGTTGAAAATGGAATAAATATTATAGCTTCCCATATTGATTCTCCCAGACTTGATCTCAAGCAAAACCCTTTATATGAAGATCTTGACCTCGCATTAATGAAAACTCATTACTATGGGGGTATTAAAAAATATCAATGGTTTAGTGTGCCACTGGCGCTCCATGGTATAATTATTAAATCTAATGGAGAAAAACTCAATATCACAATTGGAGAAAATATAAAAGATCCAATTTTTGCTGTCTCAGACCTTCTACCTCATCTTGCCGGAAAACTTCAACAAAATAAAAAAGTGTCTGATGTGTTTGAAGGTGAAAAGCTGAATATCCTTTGTGGAAGTATGTCCCTGGGAGACACAAAATTAAAGAATCGATTCAAACTTGGTGTATTAAAACTTCTTTATGATAAATATGGAATAACAGAAGAAGATTTTATTAGCGCTGAGATAGAAGCTGTCCCAGCAGCAAAAGCAAGAGATGTCGGGTTTGACAGGTCAATGATAGGAGCATATGGGCAAGACGATCGAGCTTGTGCTTTTGCAGAACTTAAAGCTTTCTTTGCCGTAGAAAACCCTTCTAAACCTGCCATGGCTCTCTTTTTTGACAAAGAAGAAATTGGAAGCGAAGGAAATACCGGTGCAAAATCAAAATTTACTGAAGATTTCATTTTAGAACTTCTTTTAATTAACACCGAAAAGGCAAATTATAGAACCATGAGAAAAACTATGGTCAATTCCCAATGCATTTCGGCAGATGTAAATGCAGCAATTGACCCTGATTTTAAAGAAGTACATGAAAAAATGAATGCAGCAAAACTTGGGGCTGGTATCTGTATTACAAAATATACTGGCAGTCGAGGCAAAGCTGGTGCCAGTGATGCCAACGCAGAATTCTTGAGCAAGATAATTCAGACCTTTAATAAAAATAAAGTAATATGGCAAACAGGTGAGCTTGGAAAAATTGATGAGGGTGGCGGAGGTACTCTTGGAAAATTCCTTGCCAAATCAGGCATGGAAGTCCTTGACTGTGGCCCTGCTCTCCTTTCAATGCACTCCCCTCTTGAAATATCAAGCAAGGCTGATATCTATATGACATATATTGGGTATAAGAGCTTTTTTAGTATCTCATGAATAAAAAGGATGAATAGAAAAAAATCACTTATAGGTATAGTTGTTTTTCTTATATTTTCAGCTCCTGCTAATTTTTCTTTTGCCCAAGCTGAAAATGATAATATTGGATTTCTCCTTGCAGACAAATACGGAAAAGCATTAATCTCTAACAATGCAAACAAGCCCTTAATCCCTGCATCAATATTTAAAATAGTTACAGCACTTGCTGCGATCTCCTATCTTGGAGAAAATTATAAATACCAAACACATTTTTATTACAATAAACTAACTTCTGACCTCTCCATTAAGGGTTTTGGAGACCCATTATTTATATCTGAAGAAATAAAAAAAGCAAGCAAGCTCCTGGCATTGAAATTAAAAAAAGAAAAAATATTAGTTCTTAATAATATTATTCTTGACCATTCTTTTTTTGAAGACAATATCAATATTCCTGGTAGAGGTGACACATTAAACCCGTATGATGCTTACCAGAGTGCTTTGTGTGCGAATTTCAACACAGTGTTTTTTAAAACAGATACTACAAATAATGAAATTATAAGTGCTGAAAAACAAACTCCCATGTTACCAATATTTGAAAAAAAAATAATTGCAACCGGTTTAAAAAATGGCAGAATTACCCTGTCAAAAAAGGAAAGTTTATCCTATCCAGGATCTCTTGTTAAATACTTTCTTAAAGAAGATGGGATAAATATTTCAGGGCAAATTTTATATAGAACAACACTTAAAAATGAAGGCCCTTTCTTAATATACAATTCAGAAAAAAAATTATTGGGAATAATTCAAAACCTTTTAAAATATTCAAATAATTTTATGGCAAATCAACTTTTATTAACAATGGGAGCACATGTTTCAGGAGCCCCTTCCAATCTTAAGAAATCTATTTCAGCCATCAACGCATATTTGTCAGCAAATTTTCAGAACTTACAAATTAAATACGATGAAGGTTCGGGAATCTCACGTAAAAACCAGATCTCGTCTGAAAATATGGTAAAAATCTTGATACAATTTATGCCCTATCACAATTTATTGAGAAAAGATGACAAAGGATTTTATAAGACAGGTACTCTTTCGGGAATAAAAACAAGAGCGGGTTATATTAGGGGAAAAAATAAATCTTTGTATCCGTATGTAATAATGATAAACGAAAAAAACAAAGGATATAATGATATTCTAAAACAAATGGGAAAAAAAGTTGAGAATCTTTAAAATTTCTAAATCTGACCTTTTTCAATATAGGCGTATGCGCTGTGATTATGAATGGACTCAAAGTTTTCAGCGCTTACTGCAAACCATGTAATATTATTATCAGCTATCAACTCAGATGCTACTTCTCTTACAAGATCTTCCACAAACATGGGTTTGTCATAAGCACTTTCTGTAACATATTTTTCATCTTCTCTTTTAAGAACAGAATAAAGCTCGCATGATGCTGATTTTTCTACAATATCTACAATATCTTCTATCCAGATAAATTTTTTAAATCTTGCGCTTACAAGCACTTGGCCACGCTGATTATGTGCTCCGTATTCACTTATTTCCTTTGAACAGGGACAAACAGATGTTACAGGGACAGCCACCTTCAAAATAATATCTGTATTATTATTTCTGTCTGAAGACCCAATTATGGTGCAGGAATAATCCATAAGTCCTGGAGTACCTGAAACCGGGGCTTTTTTGTTAATAAAATAAGGAAAATCAATCTCAATATGAGAAGATTCAGCTCCTAAGGTCTCTTTCATATCTTCTAAAATATTTGTTAAAGATTCTAAAGACACTTGTTGCCTGAATTGATGGAGCATTTCAACAAACCGGCTCATGTGAGTGCCTTTTAGCTGATGAGGGAGATCAACAAACATACTGATTTTAGCAACAGTAGATTGAAGCCCTTTTGATTTATCACGCACTTTCACAGGATATTTTAATTCTTTGATGCCAACCTTATCAATTGGGATTTTTCTAAAATCAGGTTGATTTTGAATATCAATCATTTATCACTTGCCCCATGGCCTTAAAAATATTACGTTTCACATGACCATTTTCATTATATAAATTATTTAACAAATCCCTGATAGTCTCTCGCTTAGACATCCCATCACTGGGGCATGAGTTAACAAACTCTGGAAAATCAGATTTTAAACAAAATTCGATAATCTCATCTTTATCAAGATAACTCAAAGGCCTTATGATCTGAAATTTATCATCAAAAAAAGATTGCCCTGGCTTCATGGTATCTAACCTACCTGCATATAGCATATTAATAAAAAAGGTTTCAATAATGTCATCTTTATTATGACCCAATGCAATTTTTTGACATCCTAACTCCTGCGCTATTTCAAAAAACCGTTTCCGCCGTAATTTTGAACATAAAAAACATGGATTTACTTTATTGTTTTCAGAATGTGCATATACTCCATAATCAGTATATTCTATTCTGAGGGGACCATAATGCTCATTAACATAGGCTTTCAACTCTTTGGCAAATGAGTTTTTAAATCCCAAATCAATATAAACTGGGAATATATTATAATCAACAGGGGCTTTTTTTTGAAAAGAAAATAAAATATTTAATAGAGCAAGGCTGTCTTTCCCGCCTGAGACACAGACCAGTATATTTTCTTTATCCATAATCATGTTGTAATCATGAATTGCTTTACCCACAGCATGATTAATTTTTTTTTTAACACTCAAAAAAAGTTAGTCTTCCGAACTATCCTCATTTTTTTTAACTATAACCCGTTTAGCTGCTATTTCACGTAAAACAGTGACAACATCTTTATTTCTAGATTTAATTAGAAAATCTCCACCCTCTCTAACCTGTCTTACACGCTTAGCCGCTAAGTGAACAAGCTGAAACCTGTTCTCAACATTTTTTAAACAATCTTCAATTGTAACTCTTGCCAAATGTAAACCTCCTTATTTATAAAATATCAATGACTTCATAAAGCCTTTTTCCGCCAGGCGCCTGGACAACTACTTCATCACCAGGTTTTTTACCGAGAAGCGCTCTTCCAAGAGGCGAAGTAACTGATATTTTTCCTTCCTTGATATTTGCCTCATCCTCACCAACTATCTGATATTCAACTTCTTCTTCTGTATCAATATTTTCAACCAGTACTTTACAGGAAAACCTAATAGAATCTTTGTTTATAGTAGTTGGATCAATTACTTCAGCATTAGCTAATTTGTATCCAATCTCACCAATTCTACCCTGAAGAAAAGACTGTTTCTCTTTTGCAGCATGGAATTCCGCATTTTCTGAAAGATCACCATGGGCCCTTGCAGTTGCAATTGCCTTAATGTTTTCCGGTCGATCAATACTTTTTAATTTTTTAAGCTCTGCATTTAAAGCTTCGTAACCTTGTTTAGTTATTGGTATCCTATCCAAATCTTTACTTCTCCATAATTTACAAATAATTTTCTGCTAATAGTTTGCCTATCTGAACAGTGTTTGTTGCTGCACCTTTTCTGATATTATCAGAAACAATCCAGATATCAATCCCATTTTCAATACTTAAATCCTGTCTTATTCTTCCTACAAATGTCAAATCACTACCATGGGCGTCTAATGCAAGAGGATAAACATTATTCTGAGGGTCATCCAGCACCTTTATGCCATGGGCAGTTTTTAGAAGATCTCTAATCTGTTCACAAGTTGCATGTTTGTGAGTTTCAATATTCACAGACTCAGAATGAGAATTAAAAACAGGTACTCGTGCGGCTGTAGCTGTTATCCTTATGCTTTGATCATTAAAAATTTTTCTTGTCTCATTAATCATTTTTTCCTCTTCCTTTGAATAACCAGAATCAAGAAAAGAATCTATATGGGGAAGCACATTAAAAGCTATTGGATGTGGATAAACTTCTGCTACTGGGGATCTGCCCTCCACAAAGGCTTTTGTCTGCTCTCTAAGCTCATTCACGGCTTTAACACCAGTACCTGAAACAGACTGGTATGTTGAGATAACAAGTCTCTTAATGCCAAAATTTTTATATATTGGGTTTAAGGCAACCACCATTTGTATAGTTGAACAATTAGGGTTTGCAATAATACCTTTATTTTTATATTGTGCAATAGCTTCAGGGTTTACTTCAGGAACAACAAGAGGAATCTTTGGGTCCATTCGCCAGGCACTGGAATTATCAACTACAACACATCCAGCTTCTGCTGATGCTGGAGCAAACTTTAGACTTGTTGAGCCTCCGGCTGAGAAAAGAGCTATATCATATCCTTTGAATGAATCTTTTGTCATTTCTTCAACAACAAATGTTTCACCTTTAAATTTAATTTTTTTCCCAGCAGAACGACTTGATGCAAGGAGTTTAAAATTATTAACAGGAAATTCTTGTTCTTCGAGACAGGTCAGCATTTGAGTGCCGACAGCTCCTGTTGCACCAGCGACTATGACATTAAATTTTCTTTCGTTCATTTTAACCTCTGTATAAAAAATATTTCAAATATTCTATTTTTTTTTTTTATTTTTCTGCCATGGAAACATGATATGGTGAGAATAAAGGAAGAATAAAGGTCCTGAAAGAACATAGACAGACAAGGCTGCAAATAAAACTATCCACGGTTCATACACCACTGTTGCAAGAATTAATACCAGACCCACAAGCCAATTAAACTTCATTTTATTAAAAAAAGATACTTTTTTAAAACTTTGATATTTAATTGAACTTACCATGCAAAAAGACAAACAATATAACATTACCAAAAAACCAACTCTGTAAGGATCAGGCTCAATATTAAATCGCGAGAATAATAATACAGTTATAGCTGTCATGGCTGCAGCAGCTGGGATAGGTAGTCCTTCAAAGTTACCGGAGCTTTCAGGAGTGCCGGCTTTTGTATTAAATCTTGCAAGGCGAAGTGCTCCGCAAATCATAAAAAGAAAACCTGCAACCCATCCAAGTCTTCCCATGGGTTTAAGCACCCAAAGTATCATCATAAGAGAGGGTGCCATACCAAATGTAACAAGATCTGCAAGGGAATCATATTCTAACCCAAATCTACTTGTGGTATTAGTAGCCCTTGCAATTTTACCATCAAGAAGGTCAAATATTCCTCCAATCAAAATAGCAATAGCTGCATCTGCAAACCGTGCATCAATAGAGGCAATAATAGCATAGAATCCACAGAATATATTCATGGATGTGAAAAAATTAGGAAGTATATAAATTCCTTTTTTTAAATTTTCCCTTTCCATTTTTAAATTTCCTTTTCCTTAAAGTATCCCAATATGGATGATCCTGCTTTAACTTTCTGTCCTACTTCTACAACAACTTTTGTATCGCATGGCAAATAAAGGTCAAGCCTTGATCCAAAACGAATCATACCATAACGGTCTCCGCACCTGAGAAAAGAATTCTCTTCTATTTTGCAAACAATTCTTCTTGCAATTAATCCTGCAATTTGAACAACTTTAAAAGTGTGACCGGATTTTGTTTTAATTGTTAAAGCACTTCTTTCATTATGAACCGATGCCTTATCAAAAGATGCATTAAAAAACTTACCAGGAGTATATTTCACTTCTTCAACAATCCCATCAAACGGAACTCTATTAACATGGACACTAAAAACATTCATAAAAATACTTATTTTAAGAGCTTCAGTATCAACATATTCACTGCCGCCCTCGCCCGCTATAACTTTTTTTACAACAATTACTTTCCCGTCAGCAGGGGAAACTATTGCCCCTTTCTGCTTGGGAATAAATCTTTCAGGATCTCGAAAAAACCAACATACAAAACCAGTTAAAAAAAAACCAATCCAACCAAGGATAACCAATTCAAAGTAGAATGCCAGACCAGTAAGAATAGCACTGATAAAAATGAGTATCAAACCAGGCACAGCCACTGGCAAATATGACCTGGATAATTCTTTTTCTATATTCATATCACTCACTTATAGTTAAAAACTTTAGAGTTTACCCTATATTACATACTTTTGTCAATGATTTTGCCATTTTGCCAAACCAACTTAAATTAAAGGAAGATTGGCAAAAAAAATTTTAAGCTCTTCAAAAATTATTTATTAAAACCCTGGTAATTTGAATTTCATTGTAATCTCACCTGTTTTTTCATTTATGCTAAGCATTTTTTCCTGATCAGCACTTTTTTCAATTTTCTGACCAGTAGCCATTTCCATAAGTCCACCAAGAAACTCCATGCCTGAATTCAGTATATTTTCAATTTTGTCGGCTGGTTGGTTTGCAAAAACGTTTTCGCGTGAGGTTTTATTATTCTCTGGAGCTTCTACAGGCAGAGGTTCTGGCTCTTCTGCTGCATAATCGGCTTGTTGATCTTTTTTTGTCTCTGAATTTAATACTTCTGGGTTCAGATAATAAGGAGTATCTTCTGGGATTTCAACAGGATCATTTGGTTCAGGTCTTGCTATTGTATCAGGTTCCTCATCCATCATTTCACGCAGTTTATTAATTAAACCTGCTTTTTTTTCATTGGAAAAATCTACAAAATCATTACCATCTTCAAAAACGCCTTTAAACAGATCGGTTTTCATCTGAATTCCCGATAGTATTTTTTCTTCAATACTTTGTTTGGCAATAAGATTGATGACATTGATGCATTTGCTTGTCTGTCCTATCCTGTTCACTCTTCCGGTGCGCTGGTTCAGTTTGGCAGGGTTCCACGGCAGTTCAAAATTTATAACACAGTCTGCTGCCTGCAGATTTAGACCGGTACCGCCGGCATCGGTTGAAAGAAAAATTTTGCAGTCAGGGTTATTTGTAAATTCATCAATAAGTTTCTGACGTTTTTTTACCGGTACTTTACCAGAAAGTTCAACAAAGGGAATTTTAACATCGGAAAGATGTTTTGCTATAAGAAAAGTCATGGTGGTCCATTCACTGAAAACAACAACCTTTCTATTATTTTCCTTTACAAGTTCTTCTATAATAGGTTTAAATTCATCTAATTTAGGAGAAATATTTGTTTTCTTATCAATGAGATAGGTGGAGTTACACACCATTCTCATTTTTAAGAGATACATCTGAATTCGTTGGATATCAATTGGTGTTAAAAATTTTTTGCTGAGAATGGGAATAAGGGCAGACATGAATCCCGAATGCATTTTGTCCTGTTTTTGGCTTAAGTTAATATAATAATTATTGGTCACTGTCTCTGGCAGATCTTTAAGGACATCATTCTTTTTCCTGCGTATTACCAGATGCTTAAGTTTTTCTCTCAACTTGTCCAGGTGTTGATATCCGATAATTTTTCCTTTGGCTTTTCTTGAAATCATAAAATGTTTACCGGCAAAATCCCATAATGGGCTTACAAGGTACGGATCCAGAAATTGAATAATGGAATAAACATCTTCAAGTTTATTTTCAAGTGGCGTGCCTGTTAAGATAATGGCATGATCTCGTGGCAATTGTTTCACTGCATCTGCTGTTTTGGTGTTAAAGTTCTTTATTCGCTGGGCTTCATCAAGAATGATAAGATCCGGTTTCATTTTTGAAATAATGGTAATATCTCTGAGAACAGCTTCGTAATTAGTGATTTTAAAAAAACTTGAGTGGCTTTGATAAATTGATCTTCGTTGTTGGGCGGTTCCTTCGATAACCTTGGAGCTTTCATCAGTAAAATTAGTGATTTCCCTTTTCCATTGATCTTTTAAAGAGGCAAGAGTAATGATTAGAACTTTTTTGAACCCAAAAAGTTCTTTTTTTAAGATAGATAATGTAATAGCTTGGAGTGTTTTCCCAAGCCCCATCTCATCACCTATCAAAACAGATTTTTTAAAAAGAGCAAATTCCACGCCTTCCTTCTGGTAGTCATAGAGTTTGGCTTTTATTTTTGAATAATCAAAAATAAAAGATTTTTTCAAAGTTTGTAGATGATTGTTCTGTAAATGACTTTGAGCCCTGATTAAGACTTCAGGTTGTATGATGATCTGTTTGTTAACATACACAGACCCTATCAGATCAACAATACTTGAAAGGTCATTGTTGATCTGATCCCCGTCATCATTAAAATATTGGGCTAAAAGTTTTATTGTTTGTGGGTCAGTGACTAATTGTGGATCAAAGAAAAGTTTTGGTGAATTATTTTTTGAATCCCAGAAAATATCAATAAATGGAAAATGTTCATTTATTATCTGGTTTTTAAAACCTTTTATATTGGAAAAATAATATGTTAAAAAAATAATATGTTTGCATGTGTTGAGTCTGTTGGTAAGAAAATCAGGGCAGCTACAATGTCCTGTACCTGCTTTTGGGTCATGCATAGTAACTTGATATTGCCTTTTTGAGGACGTCTCAATAAGATGTTCTCCTTTGTATGTATCTCCTTGTATTACCTTAAAATTTTCTTTTTTAGCTCTTTTTTTTCTGTCATCCAATGCCTGAGCTTTAATTTCATCATAAGTCAAATATTGTGGTATTTCGTCCTCTATTTCAGATAGTTCAGAGGCAACTTGTAAAGCAGGGTTTACATCACCTACAAAATTAATATCAAGAACTTTTAAAAGTGAAGCAACAATGTGTTTGCACCCATCTCCAGGATACGGGCAACTGCACACTCCAGGGTGGTTTTCATTTAAAAGATCAATGCAAATCTCATAATCACCGTAATTACCGTCATATCGAAAGTCGAACAGATTTTTTCCATTATCTCCTTCATAGAGGAGTGCATCATTTTCATAGATTTTTTCACCCCGATGAAAAATAATTTCAGAATCTGCAATATCGGTTTTGATTTTTTCCCTTGATAACATAATCGAACATCCCATCAGTTTTTTATAAGTTTATGGTTCATCTATCTTAATTCATTAGCCGACTATAAAATATGTGATTTTATCACAACTCATCATGCAGTGAAATAAATATTATAAATTGATTTCAGCATCTGATTTTCTAAGGTATTCGGGAACAAAAGAATCGTTTTTACCATTAAGAATAGAAGAATTTTGAAACAACGCTTCAGCAAGGGCGCAAGCGTTTACTTTGTTCTGAAATAATGGTGCAAATTGTGCGGTTCTATTAAATTCTGACCTTTTGATTTCCATTTTGATAATTTCCTTATATGCAACAGCTCCTGACCCTGCAAAAAGAGTATCTTTGTTTAACGATTCAAGTACTTCTATTGGCCTTAAAGCTTTTTCCTGACTTTTGTTTAAAAGTTTACCATTTTCAAAATTATAAGTTGCCTGATAGACCTCTCCTCTTTGAGCATCCATCATCACGCATACTGGCAGGGATGAAAAAGAAAATTGCCAAGCAATACCGTCAAGACTTGGAATACCTGCACAAGGCTTTTTTGTAGCGTAGGCAAGTCCTTTAATGGTACTGATGCCTATTCTCAATCCAGTAAAACTTCCAGGCCCCTTAGCTGCAACAAATCCATCAAGCTCATCAATTGACACACCGCTCCTATCCATGATTCTTGCAACCATATCCATAATGCGCTTGGAATGGGTTTGTTTGGCTGCCCACATCTCTTCACAAACAGGGTTTTGGTCTTCAATTAAAGCCATGCTGCATTCTTTTTCAGCAGTACTTATTGCAAGTATTTTCAAATTAATTGCCTTTATTAGCTGGTCTTTACCAAGGCTATTTCTATAACTTGATCCAAATCTTTTACAGCAATAAATTCAATCTTCTTTTTTACAGTTTTAGGTATTTCAAAAAGATCGTTTTTATTTTTTTCAGGAATAATAACTTTCTTTATCCCTGCCCGAACAGCCCCAAGAGCTTTTTCTTTTAATCCTCCAATAGGGAGCACCCTGCCCCGCAAAGTTATTTCACCTGTCATGGCAACTTGACTGTCAACCAATCTGCCTGTCAATGCAGATATCATTGCTATTGCTATCCCAATACCGGCTGAAGGTCCGTCTTTTGGAATAGCGCCTGCTGGCACATGAATATGAATATCATTATTATCCAACGCCTTGACAGGAATTCCTAATTTTTTCATATTACTTTTTACATATGTAAGAGCGGCTTTTGCAGATTCCTGCATGACCTCACCAATCTGTCCTGTGATAACAAGTTCACCTTTCCCGTTCAGGAGTGATGCTTCAATATAAAGGTGTTCACCGCCAAATTCTGTCCAAGCAAGTCCTGTAACAAGACCTACCTGGCTCTCTTCCTGATCAAGTTCCGGGAAAAATTTTGCCTGCCCAAGATAATTTTTTAGATTCTGTTTTGTTATAAAGAACTTTCCCTTTTCCCCTCCGGCAATCTTTCTTGCAATCTTCCTGCATATTGCATCAAAATTCCTTTCAAGATTCCTTAAGCCTGCTTCCTGGGTATATTCAAACAATATAGATTCCATTGCCCCGGAGCTTATATTGATAGACCGTTTTAAAAGACCATTCTCCTTTTTCTTTCGAGGAAATAGATGTTTTTCTGCAATAATCTGTTTTTCCTCTACTGTATAACCGGAGAGCCTAATGACTTCCATCCTGTCATACAATGCTGAAGGGATAGTATCAGAAACATTAGCTGTAAGAATGAAAAGCACATTGGAAAGATCAAAAGGCATATTGAGATAGTGATCTGAAAACTCAAAATTCTGTTCCGGATCAAGTGCCTCAAGAAGAGCTGAGGAAGGATCTCCTCGATAATCATTACCAAGTTTATCAATTTCATCAAGCATAAATACAGGATTATTTGTTCCGCATTGTTTCAAACCTTGAAGAATTCTTCCCGGCATTGCTCCAATGTATGTACGTCTATGCCCTCTGATTTCAGCCTCGTCACGGATACCTCCCAGTGAAAACCTGAAAAATTTTCGTTTCATTGCCTTGGCAATTGCCTGACCCAGAGAAGTTTTTCCAACACCAGGAGGTCCCACAAAACAAAGTATCTGTCCTTTTTTCTTAGGATTGAGCTGACGGACACTCAAATACTCTAGGATTCTCTCTTTAACCTTGGTAAGACCATAATGATTCTTGTCAAGCAACTGAGCAGATTTCTCAATATCTAAAAAATCCTTTGATGACTTAGTCCAGGGTAATTCTACAATACAATCCAAATAGCTTCTGATTATAGAGGCTTCAGATGAATCAGAATGCATTTGTTCAAGCCTTTTTAACTGTTTTAATGCTTCTTTTTCAGGTGTTGCAGGTATTTTTGTTTTTTTGATCTTTTGTTTGTATTCATCTATTTCAATGAATCTATCATCAGTCTCACCAAGTTCTTTATGAATAGCTTTGATTTGCTCTCTTAAATAGTAATCTCTTTGGTTTCTTGATATTTCATCTTTAACATCAGTCTGAATTTTAGCCTGAACCGCTGAAAGATCAACTTCACGCGCCAAAAAGTCATTAACTTTTTTTAAACGCTCCATTGAGTCATTTATTTCAATTAATTTTTGAGAGTCTGATACTTTCAAATTTAAATTAGAAGCCACAAGATCAGCAAGTTTCCCTGGAGAGTCAATATAATTTAAAAGGTCAACTGCATCCTGAGAGAATTCTCCTTTTAAAGCTAAAAGTTTTCCACTGTTCTCTTTGACGTTCCTCATTAAAGCTTCATGCTCGATATTCAGCTCTTCAATTGCTTTATCCTCTATAATTTCTATCTTTACCTCAAAAAAAGCACGTCGTGTTGTGTATTTTACTATTCTTGCCTTTGCAATGCCTTGAACAAGTGCTTTTACTTTACCATCAGGTAGTTTTAACATCTTCTGCACTCTGCCTACTGTACCTACTCTATATACATCCGCAGCTTTCGGATTTTCGACGACCGAATCCTTTTGCGCTGAAAGAAAAATATACCGATCTTTATTTATAGACTCTTCAATTGCTTTAATAGATTTTTCCCGCCCCACAAATAAAGGTAAAAGCATATCAGTAAAAACAACTACATCTCTCACAGGCATCATTGAAATAGTTAGAGGAATATTAGCAAAATCTCCTTCTTTTTCTATGACATCAATGAGATCATCCATATCAGTTTCAGCCATTTATATTTATTACCCCTTTCTATTCCTTTTTAAGTATCATTTATCCAACTATTATATAATGAATAATCATAATTGTACTTTTACAATAAAACATTTTTTACCTTTTACAACATATCTTATCTTTTTTTTATCAAAATTTAAACAATACCTGCTAATACTTTATCTTTTTAAAGGATTGACAGATAAAATGCTTTTGTCTATTTTTAATCATAAATTAACATTTTTGATTAAGGAGCCAAAAATTAATGGACATTTATGTAGAGCATATAGAACAATTACTATTATTCCTGATTTTTATGCTTGGAGCATCGGCAGGCAGCTTTTATAATGTCTGCATCTATAGAATTCCAAAAAAAGAATCCATTGTTACCCCAGGCTCCTCCTGTCCTTTTTGTAAAAAAAAAATCCCGTTTTATTTAAATATACCAGTTTTAAGTTATTTTATTCTGCAAGGAAAATGTAAATATTGTAAACATCCATTCTCTTTAAGATATCCGATTGTTGAAGCATTGACAGGAGTAATTCTGGTTGCCCTCTATCTAAAATTTGGTTATTCCATAACAACAATTTTCTGGTTTGTTTTTATTTCAATATTAATTATTATTTCTTTTATTGATATTGATTATCAAATAATCCCTGACATTTTTTCTTTACCAGGAATTATTATTTTTGCAACAGCTCCCCTATTTGTACCTGATATAAGCGTTATTGATTCCATTCTTGGAATTCTTTTAGGAGGCGGAAGCCTATATTTTATCTCCATAACATATTACATAATTAAAAAAACCGAGGGTATGGGGGGAGGCGATATTAAGCTGCTTGCCATGATTGGTGCTGCAATCGGATGGAAAGGTGTTATTGTTACTGTTTTTATTGGATCGCTCACCGGAACAATCGCCGGAATTATAATAATGATATCCTCAAGAATTATAGATATAAAGCTTAAAATTCCGTTTGGTCCATATCTCTCTATTGGAGCTGTAATTTATATATTTTTTGGCCAAGCTCTCATAAAATGGTACCTTACAAATACTATTATTTAACGGATAGTCTTTGACAAATAAATCGTTAACTTTTTTTACCCCTTAATAGCTACTTCTATAAAAAGCCAGCCTTTTGTTGTTTTAAAGGGAATCGCCAAAACATGCTCTGCACCGTCAATATGCCCAACAACATGATCCTCGCCTGATACTACTGTTGACAATTTAATTTTTACCTTTTTACCCATCTCTGCTATCTTTGTAGTGACATGGCCTGCCACCATATTGCTGATTTCCCCAACAGCATCGTCAATTTCCTCATTCATTTCGGTCATTTCTTCTCCAAACATTGCAGAAACAACTCCAAGAATACACTTTTTATGAAAAGCAATAGCAATGGAACCTGATACATCTCCATCCATATTAAGCATTCCGGTAATATCTCCAAGAGATATTGCATCCTTTTTTAAAAAAATTGGTTCAGGCTTCACTTTAACTAAAGCAGTTGTGTCAAGAATGTATAAAGCCCCTTCAATAAAGGGATTCACTAATGAAGCATCCATAACGCCCTCCTTTCTTTATTCTTCATTTTAATGGTTTAATGCATGTTTAGCAACTTTTTTACAAAAAAAATTGGAATAAACACTTGACACGTGCTCTACAACCGCGTAACGTACGGTTAATGCTTTATAAGGTAACTAACTTGGTAAGTTAAATTCAATTTGAATTTAATATGCAAACCGTAAAAAAGGAGTGATAAAGATGAACAAAGGCGATTTAATTAACAAGGTTTCTGAAGTACTAAACAGCAAAAAAGAAGCTTACGCAGCGGTGGATTGCATGATTGCAGCAATTACAGAAGCACTTTCTAACAACGATTCTGTAACTTTAGTCGGGTTTGGTACATTTAAAACGGCTGACAGAAAAGCAAGAAAGGGAAGAAACCCACAGACTGGTAAAGAGATTGACATTCCAGCAAGAACTGTCCCTAAATTCGTTCCAGGCAAAGCCTTAAAAGATGCAGTAAAATAAACAATTATTCAATATTAATCAGGCAATATACTTGGAATTAACAATATATTGCCTGATTTTTTTTAATGGCATATGGAACTAAAAAAAATATTTATTCCTTCCATGGGCGTGGATTTAGTATTCAATATAAATTCACTTGTCCCGTATGCTAAATCATCGATAATTTATGATATCAATTGTGATGATCAAACCATCATAGTAGCCCAACCATTAAACCCTATTACCAAAAATGCAAACTATACTGAAATGCATTTAACTGCTGTAATCAGAGGAAACAAAGGTAAAATTCGAGTTGGCATCAAATGTAAACCCATAAAATTTATAAAAGACTTTAAACTTGCCGGGAGCAATAGGGTAGCTGCTATAGAACTAAAATATTTTCCACCATTAACTGAAACAACAAATATCCGCTCTGCATATAGATTGCCCTTAAGCAATCATTTCTCAATTAATGGTAAAATTATTTATCTTGACGATGAATATATTACTAAAAGAGACTTTATTTTCCGTGATGTCTCCTTTGCAGGCTCGGGGATTCTTTGCCCAAAAAAAATAAACATGAAAGTAAATCCACTTACCAGAATAAAAATGCATGAAACAATTAAAATAGGTATGATCCTTCAAAAAGAGGCAAAAGACGATCCTACAAAAATGGAACCTGTAGCAATTATCCCTGCCAACGCAGAAATAACAAGATTGAACAGCGATTTTTCAGAAACTCATATTTTCCTAGGCATGAAATTCATTAACATCTCTTCAGAAAAAGAAAATGCTTTAAATACATTTATCCATGAAGCACAGGTAGATGAGCTTCAAAGACTTTCCAGATTATAAATTGTATCTACATTTTTTCGATATAACCTTGTAGCCAGTTTAAAACTTCTTTTTGCTCATTATCAAGTGTAAATTTCAGGGTGTCTTTAAGCTCTCTTAAAGCGTCTTTACAATTTAGCTTTGTATCGTTTTTAAATCCCTTAACAACGCTTTTAGATTCAGACAATCTAATTTTATTCATTAATTCGTTGAATTCAGTAAATTCAGAACGTGAAAACTTTAATAAATCTGATGGATAATTTCTTTGAACAATCCTTTTAGCAAGGATTTGAATTCTCTCACTGGTCATTTGCTCAGCTATCTTAATTTTATCAATAGCAACTGCTCCATGGAAAGCTGACATATCATTTTTTTCATGTTTATTAAAAAAACCTGCCTGATAAAGAGCAGCATCAGGGTCAAGATCAGGAATATACGGATATTTGAATTCTTTATGAAAGTTAATAATTTTAAAAAAATCATCACTCTGCTTTGAAATTACTTTGAGGTTGTTTTCAGCTATCTTTGTATTTTTATCTAGAAGTTTTTCATAGAATCTGTCTATAACAGGGAGAATTATTGGAAGGTCTCCATATCTCTTTCTTACAACCAAAGCCATTGATTCTTCAGGGTTTAAGGCGAAATCGAGTATATTTTCTTTATCAAGTCTTAACCATAAATTCTGATTTGAGTATTTTATAGATTTACCAATATTAATAACCAAAGCCATATATTTATTATCAAAACCCAATTGGTGAGAGACCATAATCCCAAGTTTAAATGGCTGTCCTTTTATATCAAAGGAATTTTTAAATTTGTTAATTCTTATGTCATCTTTGAGTTTATTAAAAAAATCGATGGAATAATTGAAAATCTTATGATCCTTTGCAAATATTTTAGTGAGATTGTATGTAGCCTCTACATCTGTCATTGCTTCATGCGCTCTCCCAGATGTTATAAGAGAATTCTCTTTGCTTATATTTTCAAGCTTAAAACTGGTTTTCCCATTATTTTGAGGCCAGCTGATTATCCCAGGGTTAAAAATATAAAAAAGTGTTGATAAAGGAAGTATATCCATGCGGGAACACCCTTTACCATATTGATGGGTGTAAGGGTCAAGAAGGTTCCTATAAAAGAAAAATCTTAAAAACTCATCGTCAAACCGTAGGGTATTGTAGCCAAGACTCACGGTCCCTGGTTTATTTAGTATTTTATGTATTTTCTTAGCAGCGTCATATTCTAACATGCCGGCTTTTAAATCATTATAACTCAGCCTGTGAATAATAAAAGCTTGCGGTGAAGGGACAACATCAGGTCTCAACTGAATTATTACTGAGTTACGCTCTATTTCATTAAATTCTTTATCACATCGGATGGAGGCAAAAGTGAGGATTTGATCAAAGGCGGGATTTAGCCCACTTGTCTCAACATCATAAAACAAGTAAGTCTTCATTATTTAGAAGCAGAAAAAGACGAGCATTTTACAATACTCGCCTTTTAAACAAAAAAATATTTTATAAAGCAGGTTATCTTTTTGAAAACTGAAAACTTGCTCTTGCTCCTTTTTTTCCATATTTTTTACGCTCTTTCATTCTTGAATCTCGCGTAAGGTATCCATAATCTTTTAAAATACCGCGAAGATCTGAATCAACAAGAAGAAGCGCTCTTGACAAACCAAGTGTTATGGCGCCTGCCTGACCTGAAACACCACCGCCTAGTACAGTAATTTTGATATCAAATGCATCATTTTTTTCAACTAATGTAAGGGGGGCTGTAAGCATACTCTGGACAGAATCCTGTACAAAATACTCACTCATCTCTTTATTATTAACTATAAATTTGCCATTACCAGGTGTTAGCCATACTTTTGCAATAGAACTTTTT